>NZ_PCPP01000006.1:50957-163109 GCF_002979755.1 Chryseobacterium culicis
TAGTGCCGTCAATGGTCAATTTTTACTTCGTAAAGTCAATAGTGAATCGGTATACTTATAAAAATTCACAAGCGAAGCGAATTGACTATTCACCATTCACCATTAGTGACGTCAATGGTCAATTTTTACTTCGTAAAGTCAATGATAAATCGCTATACTCATAAAAATTCACAAGCGAAGCGAATTGACTATTCACCATTCACCATTAGTGCCGTCAATGGTCAATTTTTACTTCGTAAAGTCAATAGTGAATCGGTATACTTATAAAAATTCACAAGCGAAGCGGATTGACTATTGACTATTCACCATTCACTCTCGATCTTCAACTTTAACCCCATAACCTTAAATCAAAAACTATAATTTAAATAATACTTCCCTATAATTTATATTATTTTTATTATACAAACATCCGTTCTAACTTTGCAGAGTAAAATTTAAACAATCATAAAAAAAATGAAAAAAGTACTAATCATCAACGGAGGACAGAATTTCGGACATTCCGGAGGAAAATATAATCAGACTATTACAGAAAATACATTAGCAGTTCTTAAAGAATTGGGTAACGTAGAAGTAAAGATCACCAATGTAAGCGAAAATTATGATAAAAATGAAGAAGTAGAAAAGTTTGTGTGGGCAGATTACATCATTTACCATACTCCTATCTGGTGGTTTCAGCTTCCCAACGGATTGAAAAAATACATTGACGAAGTTTTCACTGCAGGTCATGCAAAAGGAATTTATATGAGTGACGGAAGAAATGCTGAAAATCCGGAGATCAATTACGGTACAGGAGGAATGCTTGGTGGCAGAAAGTATATGCTGACTACAAGCTGGAATGCTCCTGCAACAGCCTTTACGCTTCCCGGAGAATTTTTCAGTGAAAAAAGTGTAGATGAAGGTCCTTTATTTGGTTTCCATAGAATGAATGCTTTTGTATCTTTAGAAAAAATGGAAAGTTTCCACTTCCATGATGTAGAGAAAAATGCCAATGTAGAGCGTGATATGAAACGCTACAGAGACCATGTGAAAACTGTTTTTGAAAAAGAATTAAAACCAGAATTAGTATCATGAAAAAAGTACTGATCACAGGAATTACCGGCTATATTGGCGGAACTATCGCAAAGAAACTGCTGGACAAAAATTATGAGGTAACAGGGCTGGTACGTAATGAAGCGCATGTACAGGAACTGAAATCGTTAGGAATCAAGGCTATTGTGGGAGATATTCATAATGAAGACCTTATAAAAACGGCTGTTGCTGATGTTGATGCGGTCATCCATAATGCCGATTCCGCAGATGATGCCTATGCTGCAGACAATTTGATCAAGGCACTGGAAGGAAGTCATAAAACTTTTATATTCACTTCAGGTTCAGCTATTTTCGGAGGTAAAGAAAATGGTAAAAGAAGTAATTTCGTTTATACGGAAGACTTTCCATTAACTCCGAGGTTGGAAATGGCCTCAAGAGTACTGATCAACAATTATGTACTGCAATCTGTACAAAAAGATATAAGAAGCATCGTTATTGTTCCTACAATGGTTTATGGTAAAGGCTTAGGCATTAAAAAAGACAGTATTCAGATCCCGGCTCTCGTTAATTTTTCTCAGGAAAAAGGACATGGAGTTTACTTTGAAGAAGGGGAAAATATCTGGTCTAATTTACATGTTGAAGATTTGGCAGATTTATATGTACTCGCATTGGAAAAAGCAAAAGGAGGTTCCATTTATTATGCTGAAAATGGTTCGTCATCCATAAAAAATATTGCTGAAAACATTAGTAAAAAATACAATCTTAAACCTGCAAAATCATTAAGCATACAGGATGCTGTTAATAAATTCGGTCCTGCAGGAGGTTATTTCGGCTTTGCATCTAACAGTATATGCAGCGCAGACAAAGCCAGAACAGAACTGGATTGGAACCCTATCTATAACTCAATTGAAAATTTTATTTAATTATGAAAATTCATCTTACCGCAATTATAAAAGCCAAAGAAGAACATCAGACAGAAGTATTGGAAGTTCTTCAGAACATGGTAAAAGAAACAAGAAAAGAAGAAGCTTGTGAACTTTACAGCTTACATCAGGGAATTGAAGACAAAAATGAATTTGTTTTCTATGAAATCTGGAAAAATGAAGAAGGACTGGCTCAGCATAATCAGCAGCCCTACATCCAGGCTTTCGGAGCTTTGGTAGACGAAAAACTTCAGGAGAAACCACAGATTTATCTTACAAATAGTATTTAACCATGAAAAAATTAGCGTTGTTAGTACTGGCAATCTTTAGCATAGGATTCGTTCAGGCCCAAACCAAAAAATCAAAAAATATGAAAAAGAAAATTTTATTTGTCGTAACCAGCCACGATAAAAAAGGAAGTACCGGTGAAGATACAGGATATTATCTGGGGGAAGTTTCTCATCCATGGGAAGTTCTCCACAAAGCAGGATATGAAATTGATTTTGTAAGTCCAAAAGGAGGAACTCCTCCGGTAGACGGATTTGATTTGAAAGATCCTGTAAACAAGGAGTTCTGGGAAAACAAAGAATACAAAAACAAGATTGATCATTCTATGACTCCATCTCAGGTGAATCCAAAAGACTATTCAACGGTATTTTATGCAGGAGGACACGGAGCGATGTGGGATTTTGCAGACAATAAGGAACTGGCAGATATCGCTTCAAAAATTTATGAAAACGGAGGTATTGTAGCAGGGGTATGTCATGGTCCTGCAGGGCTTGTGAATATCAAACTGAATAACGGGAAATATCTTGTGGACGGAAAGAAAATCAATGCATTCACCAATGAAGAAGAATCTGAAGTAAAATTAACCAACGTTGTTCCTTTCTTACTGGAAGATAAACTGAAAGAAAGAGGAGCAAAATTTGAAAAATCAGGACTTTGGCAGAATCATGTAGTGGCAGATCAAAGAGTTATTACAGGACAGAATCCACAATCTGCAAAGAGCGTTGGAGAAGCTATCTTAAAAGAATTACATAACAAATAATTTTACCACAAAAGTCGCAAAAGTTTTTTAACACTTAAGTAAATAAAGCTATCATACTGACTGTTATAAGAACACTTAAGTTTTTGAAAATCTACGATTTTCGCGAATACTATAATTGAAACGGCGAGAATTCCCCTTCTCTGGAGGGGTGGCGAAAATTCAAAGAATTTTTGACGGGGTGGTTTAATACAACAACAATTTTAAAACAAACAAAATGGAATATAGAAAATTAGGAAATACCGATTTAGAATTATCAACCATCACACACGGTGCTTTTGCTATTGGCGGAAACATGTGGGGCGGTAATGAAAAGCAGGATTCTATCAATTCTATTCACGCATCATTGGATCATGGCGTAACTTCTATTGACACGGCACCTTTCTATGGTTTCGGGTTAAGCGAGGAAATGATTGGTGAAGCGATCAAAGGAAAAGACCGTTCAAAAATCCAGCTTTTAACAAAATTCGGATTGGTATGGGACGGAAGTAACAATGGAAAAGGAGAATTTTTCTTCGACGCGCAAGACGAAGGAAAAACAATTCCCGTTTATAAATTAGCTTCTAAAGAAAATATCATCAAAGAAGTTGAAGAGAGCTTACAAAGATTGGGAACAGATTATATTGATCTTTTGCAGCTTCACTGGCCGGATAGTACAACTCCTATCTCCGAAACCATGGAAGCCATGGAGCTTTTAATCCAGCAGGGAAAAATCCGTACTGCAGGAGTAAGCAACTATAGTGTGGCTCAAATGGAAGAAGCTAACAGAACTTTACAGCTTGCCAGCAACCAGGTTTCTTACAGCATGCTGAACCGTGCTATTGAAAACGATCTTGTTCCTTATTCTTTAGAAAACAATACAGGAATTATCGTGTACAGCCCAATGGAAAGAGGTCTTTTGACCGGTAAATATTTCAAAGAAACTCAATTAAAGGATAACGACCATAGAAACGGATATTTCTCTCAGTTTGATTTGAGTAAAGTGAAAGCTTTCTTAGAAAAAATTGAACCTATCGCTCAGGAAAAAGGAGCCAGCCTTTCTCAATTGGTATTAAGATGGACTACTCTGCAACCCGCTATTACAGTGGTACTGGCAGGCGCAAGAAATGCACAGCAAGCTATTGAGAATGCAAAAGCAATGTCGATTGACCTTTCACAGGAAGAATTGAATTTCATCAATTCAGCGTTGAGCGAAATTTAATAGGGCTGGAAGCTGGAAGAAGGAGGCTGGAAGTTATTGATGTCGGATAATAAATAGATTGGTTTACAATTAACTTCAATTGTCATTCCGACGAAGGAGGAATCTCTTTGTTATCTACAGAATAGTGCAATAGAAATCTACTTTTTATCAATATACTAATATAACTTCCCTCCCCCAGCTTCCCACTTCACTTCCCCAACCCCAAACCTTACAAAAAATGAAAAATAATCTGATCAAAGTATTCGGGTTAGCAACTCTGTTGACTATTAGCAGCGTTACTTTAAAAGCTCAGACTCTTGTAAACCCGGAAGACCAATCATGGTATCCGTCTGCTTATGGAGCAAAAGACGAAATCGGAGCCGCCAATCTACTGACTCCTGAAGTGGTAAAACAAGCCCTTGGTTTAGTAAAACAAGGTAAAACATTAGCCCTTGCCGTTCCTATTGATAAAAACCTTCCCGCTTTTAGACACAGAAGCTTTAATTTATACAATATTCAGCCCGGAGAACAGGCCGGAAAAAGCATAGGTCCCAATAAATTCACCTTCAATGACGAATTGGTCAACGGATGGACCGGAGTAGGAACACAACTAAACGGTATCGGACACATCGGGATTGATAACATGTACTACAATGGAAATAAAGCCACAGACTTTGTAACCGTAGAAGGAGTAAAAAAACTGGGTGTTGAAAAAGTACCTCCATTCGTTACCCGCGGTGTAGTTCTTGACATGACCGCTCATTATGGAAAATCTATTGTGCCGGGAGGAACAGAATTTACCGTAGAAGATATCCAATCCGTTTTAAAGAAACAGAAACTTACCCTACGAAAAGGTGATATTGTCCTTTTCAATACAGGATGGCTTGAATTGATTGGTAAAAATAACCAGCAATTTCTTGAAACAGAACCGGGAATCGGAATGGATGCCGCAAAATGGCTTGCCGACCAGGGAATTGTTGCTTTTGGCGGTGATACCTGGGCTTCCGAAGTATATCCCAACCCGAAAAGTAAAGAAGAATTCCCTATCAACCAGTTTATGCTGGCTAAAAAAGGAATCTATAACCTGGAACTGATTGACAGCCGTCCATTAGTTAAACAAAAAATCTGGGAATTTTTATTCGTACTGGGACAGCCTTTATATGTAGGTTCTACTCAGGTGAATGTAAATCCTGTAGCGATTTATTAAATTAAATACTTACAGTATGAGGTTGTTTAAACTTTTATATTCATTATTTTAACCACAAAAGGCACAAAAGTTTTAAACACTTAAGTTTTTTCAGAACCAGGCCTTATGCGTAATAAGTACACCTAAGTTTTGTGAAAATCTTTAATTTTCATCTTGTGTGAACTTTTCTGCGGTATCATTTTAAACTTACTTAAGTGAACTCAAGTGTTTTAAAATGAAACCTTTTGTGACTTTTGTGGTTGGGTAAAATTCAAACAACTTTTATATCCGAGAAGCGGAGAGACAATGTAATTCCGGTTTAAAAAATAAAATGAATCAAAGAATTTATTTTTAGAATTAATACCTAAACTGTGTTACACTGCCACTTTGTATTTTGCATCAAAACGGCCTTTCAAAATTTGAAAGGCCGTTTTTTTAAATAAAGTAAACATCCGTAGATGATGCAGTCTTCATTAACATCCATCTCCCATCACCCATCTTCACTGTTTTCCAATTATTTTGCAATCGGAAGATGAGTACTTACTGCAATTCTGTTCCATGCATTGATCGTTACGATAGCCATAATGATCTGAGCAATCTGATTATCATCAAAAAATGACTTTGCTTTTTGGAAAGTTTCCTCAGTAAGCCCTTGATGGCTGATTAAAGTAATTTCCTCAGTCATTGTTAAAAGTACCTGTTCTTCTTCTGTGAAAAATTCTCTGGCTTCCGTCCATCCGTTCAGAATAAAAATTCTCTGAGGCGTTTCACCATATTTGATGGCATCCTTTGTATGCATATCAAGGCAGAAAGCACATTTATTGATCTGTGAAGCTCTGATTTTAATTAATTCCTTCTGAATATGGGTCAAAGAAGTAGTTTGTAAATATCCTTCTAATCCCATCATCGCTTTGTAAGCTGCTGAATCCACTGTTGCAATATTCAATCTTGCGCTCATAATATTATTATTTTTTGGTTAATTGATCTATACTTAAAGAATAATGTTGTTGTACCGCCAGTAAAAGCGCGGCAGCACTTCCTACCCACACGGAATAGTTGAGTGGAGCTTTGGGTCCTGATGCAATGGTCATCGATATCGCAAAAATCAAGAGTAAAATACTGCTTCCGTACGCTGCTATTTTTGTTTTAAACCCTAAAATCAGCATTAAAGGGAAAAGAATTTCTAATAACGTTGCAGCATATGCTGAGACTGTGCTCAAAGCTTCCGGAAGGAAATAGGTTAGCTGTCTTGTATATTCTTTAAAACTCTCCATGTTTCCCCATGACGAATTTTCTTTGCTCCATAATCCGAATCGGTCTGCCACCGCAGAAAGCATTGTAACGGCAAGAGCCAGCCTTAAAAAGAGTTGCGGAAATTGATTTTTTTTATCTGTCATTGCATTAGCTTTTAATAACATGACAAATTTCCGACTTCTGATTCGTAAAAAACTTAAACTGGTTTAAGATCGTAATTTTGCTCTGATTTCACTCAGATATTCCGGAGTAAGATTCAAAAAGGAAGCAATCAGGTATTGAGGAATTCTCTGGATAAACCACGGATATAAAGTACTGAAATGCATATAAAGTTCTTCTCTGGACATCTCATACAAATAACGGATTCTCCGTTCCGAAGCAGCATATGCCCTTTGATAGACCATCCGGAAATACCTTTCCATCACAGGATGTTTTTTTAATAAATCTTCCTGACGCTCCAGATCAATCACCAAAATAGAAGAATGCTCTACCGCCTGTATTGAAAAATCTGTCTGTATTTGTCTTTCGTAAGCAAATGTATCTGTAATCCACCAGTTTTCAATGGCAAATTCTGTAGTCTGCTCTACCCCTTTTTCATTGATGAAGAATTTTCTCAAACATCCTTTCAACACAAAATACATCGTTCGGCAGACCTCTCCTTCCAGCACCAGATTTTGTTTCTTTTTCACATCGAGAACCTGAAAAAAAGACATGATGGAAACAAATTCCTCATCGGTTATAGTAATAAATTTATTTAAATGCGATTTGAATGAGTCCATCTTATAAATTAATACTCAAACTTAACTTTATTTTTTTAGTTTTACAATGAGAAAATATTTATTATGGAAATCGTTGCTAAAATTCTGATCGCAATCGTTGCACTGGAACATATTTATATTCTTTGGATGGAAATGTTTGCCTGGGAAACCAAAGGAAAGGAAGTTTTCAAAGCAGCTTTACCTGCAGAGATGTTTAAACCTACCAAAGGATTAGCGGCCAATCAGGGACTTTACAATGGTTTTCTGGCAGCCGGACTGATCTGGTCATTTTTGATTAAAGATCCGCAATGGCAAACCAATGTTGCCCTATTCTTTTTAGGATGTGTAGCGGTAGCCGGAATCTATGGAGCCATCTCTGCAACTAAGAAGATATTTTTTGTACAGGCACTTCCAGCGATATTGGCAATAATTGCAGTTTTACTAAAATAATTTCATTCGTCATATCATAAAATTTCTGTAAACATATTTACAATTTCATTCTTCTCTTAACTTTAATGATAAGGGAAAAATTACCGTGAACTATCGCTTTTAAAATCATACTGAAAATCAACACATTACATCCTTAAAAATCCATTTAATATAAAATTCGTAAATTTGCAGCGTCATAAAAAATTGATATACAGTTTTTTGATGCTGGCAAGCATTTTGATGAAATGTAGCCATTCAAGTTGTTCAGTACACATATCTGTAATTACCTCATCAGTAATTTAATTGTAGAATCTATGTAAAAGATTAACTTCTTTTTACATGATACACTCTTTTTCTAGAGTATAATCTATTGAAATATTTAAAATAAACATAAGGCCAGCAGGTCTTTATGCTGTTATTTTTTTGTTTAAAGCTTTTGTCACTAAAGGCTTAGCAAATTATTTTATCCTATCGTCATCAGCAGAACAACGAATGCTAAATGTATATAATGAATTGGTGTACAATATATTATATCAAATTATTAATTGAAAAATTCTGAATATGGAAAAAAATGAAAACACTCGAAAAGTAAAACTTAAAGTGGAAGACCTGACCATCATCTTTGGTAAAAACAAAGAAAAAGCACAGGAACTTCTGGACAAAGGTTTTTCCAAAAAGGAAATTCTTGAAAAAACAGGCTGTACCATTGGAATCAACAAAGCAAGTTTTGAAATCTATGAAGGAGAATTTTTTGTCATCATGGGACTTTCAGGAAGTGGAAAATCAACTTTATTACGCTGCCTCAACAGACTGAACGAACCCACTTCCGGAAAAGTATACATCAATGACGACGATATTACCGGTAAAAACAATAAACAACTTCTGGAAGTAAGAAGAACAGAAATGAGTATGGTATTTCAGAAATTCGGGTTGCTGCCTCATCATACTATTTTGGACAATGCAGGTTTTGGACTGGAAATCAGAGGTGAAGACAAAGCATCCCGCGATAAAAAAGCACAGAAAGCACTGGATATTGTAGGATTAACCGGTTTCGAAAATCAATACCCATCCCAACTTTCAGGAGGAATGCAGCAGAGAGTAGGATTGGCAAGAGCTTTGGCGAATGACCCGGAAGTACTGCTTATGGATGAAGCCTTCTCCGCGCTGGATCCATTGATCAAATCTGAAATGCAGGATCAGATGCTTGAACTGCAGAATACATTGCAAAAAACCATTGTCTTTATTACCCACGACCTTGATGAAGCCATTAAAATAGGAGACCGTATTGTCATCATGAAAGATGGTGTCATCGAACAGATAGGAACTGCTGAAGAGATTTTAACCAATCCTGCAAGTGATTATGTAAAAGCTTTTGTAGAGAAAGTAGACCGTAAAACAATTATTACAGCCAGATCTTTAATGTTTGATAAAGCTACGGTGGTACGTTTCAGAAAAGACGGTCCTGAAGGAGCTTTAAGAAAAATGAGAGCTACAGGGATTGAAAACTTACCTGTAGTAGATTTTCAGAATAAATTTCTGGGGTTTGTAACGCTTAATGACGTTGTCCGAATTGCCAAAAAGAAAGAACCTACCGTGGAATCCATTATCAACAGCAACGTTCCTTCAGTCTATCCGGAAGTAACTGTAGAAGAAATGTTGCCACTGATCTCTGAAAATAAATCGTCCATTGCTGTAATTGATGAAGACAATAAATTTTTAGGCCTTGTTACGCAGTTATCACTTGTTATAGAAGCGACCAAGTTTAACGAAGAGGAGATTATAGAATTAAAAGAAATCGCAAACAATCAATAAGATGAATAAAACTATAGATATAGGTCAATATGTAGAAACTGCTATCAATTGGCTCACAGAAAATGGAAAACCTGTATTTGATGTCATAAAACACTTAGGAAACGCCTCTATTATGGGGATTGAATGGGTTTTGGTACATACTCCCTTTTATGTTATCATTCTCTTCTTTACTCTGCTGGCATTATGGAAAGCCGGAAAAGGCATTGCTGTAGTAACGGCCGCCGGATTAAGTTTAATATTTTTAATGGGTCTATGGAAAGAAACCATGGAAACGCTAGCACTTATCTTTGTATCTACCATTACCGCCCTTATTCTTTCTATTCCACTTGGGATTTTAGCGGCTAAAAGCAAAATAGCCGACAAAATCATTCGTCCTTTACTGGATTTGATGCAGACCATGCCCGCATTTGTCTACCTGATTCCTGCCGTTCTGTTTTTCAGTATCGGTAAAGTTCCGGGAGCTTTTGCAACCATCATTTTTGCCATGCCACCTGCGGTTCGATTAACAACATTGGGAATTGAAGCCGTTCCAAAAGATATTGTAGAAGCGGCCAGAGCTTTTGGAGCTACCAACCGTCAGATCCTGTTCAAGGTAGAACTTCCTTTAGCCATGAAAACAATTTTAACCGGAATCAATCAAACCATATTGTTATCCTTATCCATGGTGGTTATTGCAGGAATGATTGCCGCAGGAGGTTTAGGGGAGAAAGTATTGGAAGGAATTAATAATCTGGATATCGGACTAGGATTTGAAAGTGGATTATCCGTTGTGATTTTAGCCATTATCCTCGACCGTATTACTCAGGGATTTGTAAAGAAAAAGCAATAAGATGAAACAATTAAAATATCTATTTTTTCCCGTTTTAATGTTAGTATTTGCAGCATTAAATTCGTGTGAAAATATAAAAAACTCCAAATACATCACCATAGGAATGGTAGATGGCTGGGCAGAAGATGTTGCCATGACGCATGTTGCCAAAGCCATTCTGGATAAACAGGGCTATCATGTCATAATTCAAAAAGCGTCTACCGATATGATTATGGCTTCAATGAATAATGAAGACACAGATCTTTTCATGGGAGTCTGGCTTCCTTACACTCACGCTAAAAAACTGGCAAAATTCCCGGGATTAACCCATATTGGCACCAATTACAACAACGGCCGTATAGGATTGGTCGTTCCGGAATACGTTCCTGTTAATTCCATTGGAGAACTCAATCAGCATCAGGAGCAATTCAGCCACAGAATCATAGGAATTGAAAAAGGAGCGGGATTAACCACCGGAACAGATAAAGCTATTATTGATTATAAGTTGGATTATCAACAGATCAACTCTTCTACCATTGCCATGATCACCGAATTGCAAAATGCCATACAACGTAAACAATGGATTGTGGTAACGGGTTGGCAGCCTCACTGGATGTTCGGCAAAATGAAACTTAAATTTCTTGACGATCCTAAAAAGATATTTGGTGAAGCAGAACAGATTAAAACCTATTCCAGAAAAAGTTTTGTAAAGGATCATCCGGAGCTGGCCAAGTTCTTTTCCAGACTTCATTTTGATGATGAAAATATGTCTGATCTTTTAATGAAAATGGAACAGAGTAAAAACAAAGAAGCTACTGCCAGAGAATGGGTGGAAGATCACTCTGAACTGGTAAATTTATGGTTAGATAAAAATTAATAAACAATTTGGTATCATTTAAAATCCTCAACTCTAAACGGGTCTGAGGATTTTTTCATCAATGCGCCAGAAGAACTCACAGATTCTTTTTACTTTTTCTCTAGGAAGCAATATTTATTAGTAATCGCAAAGGCGCAAAGAAATTTAATAACATACTGCTTTAAGGCGCAAGAAAATCAAAGATTTTCAGCAAGTTTATTTCATCCAAAATTCAACAGAATTAAATTTTATCAAAGATAAAATCCTTGCGCCTTAAAACATAAGAAAAGAAAAAACTTTGCGTCTTTGCGTTTTCCAATATCTCACAACTACCCCATTGATTCCTTGATCTTCTCCCGATGAAGAATCCCCCAGTTTACCAAAGTTTCTGTCACCGGAAAAACAGACTTTCCATATTCGGTTACGGCATACGTTACAGTGATAGGCTTCGTATCCTGAATGGTTCTGGTGATCAGAAGATTGGTTTCCAGCTCTTTCAATTCTTTGCTCAGCATTTTAGCAGAGATTCCTTCAATACTTCGTTCCAGCTTTTTAAAATGAATCATTTGATCCGGCCTGTTGGTCAGATACCGTAAAATCATCAGCTTCCATTTTCCTCCCAAAACGTCCAGACTGTCTCGCATCGCGAACAATTCTTCTGTGCAGCTGGCTTCTCTTTCGATACCATTTTCAATGATTTTTGCCATAATAGTTTCATGAAGGTAACTAGTTACCATTAGTTAACTAGTAGCAAATATAAACTATTCCCTCTTTACATTTGTGTATCAAATCAGGAATATGAAATCGTCACGATTTCTCAAATACAAATACTTACTTATGAAAGCAGTTATTTTAAATAAAAACGGAAAACTGGAAGACGGATTTACAGAACAGCCCAAACCCAAAAGCAATGAAGTTTTAATCCAGATTAAAGCAAGCGGTTTCAATCCCATCGATTATCAGATGCTGGAAAACGAACTGGAACGGAAACTGATCAGTTCCCCGATATTAGGAAGAGAGTTGTCCGGAATTGTAATAGATAAAGGCTCCGAAGTTACAGAATTCAATATTGGTGATGAAGTATATAGTGGAAGCGGCTCTATGGGAAGCAACGGTACTTACGCTGAATATATTGCTGTTCCGGAAGCTATTGTTTCTTTGAAACCTAAGAATATTTCATTTGAACAGGCAGCTTCCATTCCCTCCGCAGGGCTTACTTCTTTACAGATCTTTAAGCGCTTACAATTAAATCCGGAAAACACCGTCTTTGTAACGGGTGCCGCCGGAGGTGTGGGTTCATTTCTGATCAAACTTTTGTTATCCCATAGCATCCGGCAAATTACCACCACTGTGGGAAGTGAAGAAAACAGACAGATGCTGATCAATATAGGACTCAAAGAGCATCAGATTATCAATTACAGGGAAGAAAATCTTATTCAAAATATTTTAAAAGCCAATAACGATCAGCCTTTTGAATTTGGAATTGATCTGGTTGGAAACTCTATGTCTGAAGTGACGGCCGAAGTTTTAAAAATTAACGGAACTTATGTGGATGTGACCGCTTTAGTCACTAAAGATGCTCATGAAATGCTTTTTAACAAGGGAACTTTGATCATGAATATCTCCAATTATACGTATGGAATGGTAAAAAAATATGACTATTATAAAAACAGTTTACTAGAAATAAAAATACTTATTGAAAACGGAACGATTCTTCCTCCTCAGCATAAACTCGTAGGAAACCTTTCTCTGGATACCGTTCTGCAGGCACATTCTATATTGAAAAATAATCAGACCCAAGGGCATAAACTTATCATGAAACATTAATCTATGAACAAAATACCAAGACGAATCGTAACAGGAATTAAAGAAGGAAAATCGATTATTATTGAAGACCAACAGGTAGAAAACGCTGTGGAACATCTTCCTGGACTTATTATTTCTGATGTATGGAATACCCAGAAAATGCCGACAAGCTTAGAACTTGAAACGAAAATTCCCAATACCGGATTTCCTCAAACTCCTAAAAACGGCACTTATTTCCGATATGTAGTAATCCCTCCGGATAAAGATTTAGGAGTAGAATGGAAAAAGAATGAACCTCACCCCATGATGCATCAAACGCCAACACTGGATTACATCATCATCCTATCCGGTGAGCTCTATCTCATCATGGAAGAAGGAGAAACGCTTCTGAAACCGGGAGATATCGTCATACAAAGAGGTACCAATCATGCATGGAGCAATCGCTCTGATGAACCTTGCATTCAGCTTGCTGTTCTCATAGATGCAGAGGGATAAAATAATTGAAAAATTTAATTATTTAAAGATTTAAAAATTGGGATCACTCTCTCAAATTTTAAAAGTTCAGCAAACTAAAAAATCTGTGGGATCTGTGTAATCTGTGTAATCTGTGGGAAATAAAAAAAATTTTGCAAGGTTAGAAAAACGCAAAGGTGCAAAGAAAAATAAATAATGTGTTGTTTTTTAAGGCCCAAGAAAATCAAAGATTTTTAGCAAGAAATAATCTATAAAGTATTAGGAATATACAATTTTATTGCAGATAAAATCCTTATGCCTTAAAACATAAGAAAAGAAAAAAACTTTGCGCCTTTGCGTTTTCCAACAAAATATTCCACCTTACAACGCAGAAATCTCCAACAGTTTCTGCTTCATTTTTTCAGGTGTCATCTGCCCTTCCTGATAATACACTAAGTTCTGGTGCTTATCCAGAAATACCCATAAAGGATAAACAGGCTGGTTTTTATTCTTTGACAACGCCAGTGCCAATTCATGAATTCCAGAATTTCCATTTTGCAGATATTCAAACTCCTGATTCTGAAAGTAGATTTTCTCCTTTGTCTTCTCCGCCTCAAAATTGACGAAATAAAAATGGTCATTGATCATATTAACCAACTCTTTATCTTTACTTAAACGGAAGGATTCAATTTTACAAACCGAACACCAGTCCGTATAAAGATGGATTACAACCGGTTTAGGATTTTCTTTCTGCTGAACCTCAAGATCAGAAAAAGTGCCTGTCTTCATCTGAGACAGATAAAAACAGGGCACTAACATTAAAAATAAAGCTAATTTTTTCATTTTAAAGTATATTTTACTCCCAGAAAACCTCTGATCCCCTGCATAGGTGCATAGCCGTATGCCGTATCAAAAGTATAATGATTAGGATTGTTGATTGGATCATCAACATGCTTGTCAAATGGATCAAAGGGTCTCATCAAAGGATCTTTAGGCCTGAAATTGAATAAATTTTTCATTCCACAGTACACTTCAAATCCTGATTTGAAACTCTTGGACACCTGGATATTAGCCAAAGAATAAAATGGTGAATATTCAGGGCGGTAGTCATTCACTAAAACCGGAAGCCTCATAGGTCCGTAAAACTGTCCTGTAAAATCTATAGTCAGATTACTTGGAAATTTATACGTCAGGTTATACGTACCACTCCATTTCGGAGCATGCAGCTGTTGTGTTTTTTGATTTTCGTTATCAAATTTCTGATAGACATCCAGATAAGTAACTCCTAGATTAACACTTAAAGGAAACTGAAAACTGAAATCCACATTCAGGGAAGCTCCTCTTGAAATTCCGTATCCGTGAAGGTTGTCATAAATAATTTTATTAGGATCGGAATCAAAATCTCCTACAATTTTATTACTGAAATAAGTATAAAATGCAGAAGCATCAAGATTCACCATTCTGTTGCCTACAGGGATTTTCCAGATATAGTTCAGATTTCCGTTAACAGATCTTTCCGGTTTCAGATCAGATTTTACCACAACTTCTCTTGAACCTGTTAAGGCTGCGTGATCTTCCGTAAATAAATTCACCACTCTGAACCCTGTTCCAAAATTAAAACGTAAAGTATGATATGGATTAGGATTGAATTTCCATGCAAACCTTGGTGAATGTACAGAATGATGTACTTTATCGTAATCGTATCTGTAGCCAATCAACAAAGTATTTTTATCGTTGATTTCCCACTGATCCTGGATAAAAGCTCCCCAGATTGGAGATTTCATCGGAGCATTGGTAATTCCGTCTGAAGCTAAAGTTCCCGGAGTGTTGTCATCATAAAAAGTTCTTTTGAAGGTAAGCCCGGCAGTGATATCATGCTTTCCGAAGCTTCTGTCCCAATAGGTCTGTACGAAAGCTACTTTTTGTGTTGCATTGAAAGGATTTGATCCATAAAAAGAGTTCTGATCATGATAATTATAAGAAAACTGAGTCACAATATGCTCTTTCATTGGCCATTCATACAAACCAAAAACTTCTGCCCTGTTGGTGTAAATACTTTCTCCGTACACTTCATCACTTCCACGGAAAGATTTATTCCATTGCATTTCTCCCCCAAAACGGTCTTCATACAGATACCTCAAAGCAAAACTTGCCTGTCTGTTTTCTTTTCTCTTAAAGTTCCACTTGTTGAATACGGAAATTCTGCTTTGTAAAGTGGTATCCGTGAAATTATCTTTGTTTTGATCTATTCTTTCCTGAAAACTGAAATAATTTAAACTTAATAATGAAGCGGCATTCTTCCCTACATTAAACTTGGTGGAAAGATCCAGATTATTTTCAAACCAGCTCGATGTCATCAGGTCAACACTTAATTTAGGAGCAGTCAAAGCATTTTTAGTGATAATATTGATCACTCCTCCCATTGCTTCAGAACCATAAATTGAAGAAGCTGGCCCTTTCACTACTTCGATTCTGTCAACCAGACTATTGGGAATCCCACTCAAACCATACACCGTAGATAATGAACTTACAATGGGCATTCCGTCAATCAGAATCATGGTATAAGGTCCTTCCAATCCGTTAATGTGAATATCTCCCGTATTACACACGGAACAGTTCAGCTGAGGTTTTACTCCGTTTACCATAGCAATCGCCTCAAAAATGCTGGGAGTAGGATTTTTCTGAAAAAATTTCTGACTGTAAATCTCTACCGCTACAGGACTTTTAGACCTGCTCATCGGTTTTATGGTACCGGTAACCACTACATCCTCAATGTTACTTGTCTTGAATTCCCTCTTCATAACTTTTGCAGAATCCGGAGTTTTAGTCTGTTGTAAGCTCAAACTGTCTGTTTCCTGCGCAAAACAATAGGTTGATAAAAAAGTAATAGAAAATAATATTCGCTTCATGAAATTAAAATTGTTAGACAAATCTAACAATTATTTTTCAAATACAAAACTTAATCCCAAAAATATAGGTTAAGCCAATTCGTGAAAAATGATTAAATTTGAGAAACTACATATGAAAGTAAAATGAGATATCATCAATTGGGAAATATCCCACAAAAAAGGCATACGATCTTTAAGTCTCCGGAAGATAAATTTTACTATGAGCAGCTTTTCGGTACAGAAGGCTTCCATGGTATTTCTTCGCTGTTATATCATATCCACCGCCCTACTCAGATTAAATCTATCGGTGAACCGAAAGATGTTACTCCCAAAATAGCAGTGGAAAAGAATGTTGCTCCGAGAATGTTTAAGGGAATGAATGTCACTCCTGAAGATGATTTCATGGACAGCCGAAAGATCCTTTTGATGAACAACGACCTGAAAATGGGATTGGCAAAGCCAAGAAAATCGATGGATTATTTCTACAAAAATGCAGAATGTGATGAACTTTTGTATGTTCATAACGGAACCGGAATTTTAAAAACATTTGTAGGTGATCTTGAATTCGTAACCGGAGATTATCTTATTATTCCGAGAGGAACCATCTATCAGGTAGAGCTGAAATCTGATGATACTGTTTTCTTTGTATTAGAAAGTCACTCTCCTATTTACACTCCGAAAAGATACAGAAATGAATTCGGGCAGCTTCTGGAACACTCTCCATTCTGCGAGAGAGATATGATTGCTCCTACTTATAAAGAACCCATTGATGAAAAAGGAGAATTCCTGATTAAAGTAAAAAAAGAAAACCAGATTACAGATTTTATCTACGCAACACACCCGTTTGATGTAGTTGGCTGGGACGGCTATTTTTATCCTTATAAATTTAATATTAAAAACTTTGAACCGATTACCGGAAGAATTCACCAACCGCCACCGGTTCACCAGAATTTTGAAGGACATAATTTCGTAGTATGCTCATTCTGCGCAAGAATGTATGACTATCATCCACTGGCAATTCCTGCTCCTTACAATCACTCCAATATAGATTCTGATGAGGTATTGTTCTATACAGAAGGAGATTTCATGAGCCGTAACCATATTGATCTGATGGATTTCACCCTTCACCCGGGAGGAATTGTACACGGTCCTCACCCTGGTGCTATGGAAAGAAGTATCGGTAAAAAATTCACGGAAGAATATGCGGTAATGGTTGACCCTTTCCGTCCTTTAAAAATTACAGAAGAAGCTTTAAAAGTAGAAGATCCTTCTTATAAAACTTCATGGTTGGAATAAAACAATAAAATTAAAACAACTTTAAATTTTGATATCAACCACAAAAGTCACAAAAGATCTAAACACTAAAGGTTATAAGTGAATCTTTAGTGATTATAAAGAACACTAAAGTTTTGAAAATCGAAGATTTTCTTCTGATGTGTACTTTATGCAGCATTTTTATTAACTCTCTCAGTGGGCTAAAGTACTCAAAAATAAACTTTTGTGACTTTTGTGGTTAAAAATTCTAATAGATTTATTCAACAGTAAAAAAGTCTATCAGGTTCATATCAAAAAGTATTACTGAATACATACAAAAGACGCTTTAAATCCTTTATTTAAAGCGTCTTTTTTCGTAAATTTGTAAGGTATGGTTAACATATTTAACCATCATTATTTTTCATAACGCATCCTAAGTAATGGTGGTTTAAAACAAAATCAATATTACATGTTAGAAAGAATCAGATTAGAAAGTTTACGCGAAAAAGTTACTACAGCGGAAAATGCTGTAAAAATCATTAAAGACGGTATGACTATCGGGTCCAGCGGCTTTACAAAAGCAGGTGACAGCAAGGCCATTTTGCCCGCACTCGCAGAAAGAGGAAAAACAGAAGACCTTAAAGTTACTTTGATGACCGGAGCCTCACTGGGTCACGGTACCGATGGAAAACTGGCAGAAGCTAATGTTCTGAAGAAAAGAATGCCGTTTCAGGTAGATCCCATCTTAAGAAACAAAATCAACAGCGGTGAGATTCTCTTCATCGATCAGCATTTGAGCGAAAGCGCCGAGCTTCTTCACACCAAAAATCTTCAGAGCATTGATGTCGCCATTATTGAAGCAGCCTATATTGAAAGAGACGGAAGCATTGTTCCTACCACTTCTGTGGGTAATTCAGTAACCTTCGCTGCTTTGGCTAAAAAAGTAATCATTGAAATCAATACAGAGGTTCCTGAAGAAGTATATGGCATCCATGATATCTACCAGGCAGAAGATTATCCGTACAGAAATGTTATTCCTATTGTTGCCCCATGGAACAAAATCGGGAGAAAAAGTATTCCTGTTGACCCTGAAAAAATTGAAGCCATTGTATTTACCAATCGTAAAGACAGCCCGGCAGATATCGCAGAACCGGACGAAAAAACAACAGCCATCGCCAAACACCTTCTTGCCTTCTTTGAGAATGAAGTTCTTTTAGGACGTCTTACAGACCGATTGCTTCCTCTTCAGGCAGGGATTGGTAAAGTAGCCAATGCTGTTCTGACAGGATTCAAAGACAGTAATTTTTATGATCTGACAATGTTTTCCGAAGTACTTCAGGACAGTACATTTGATCTGATCGATTCCGGTAAACTGAGTTTCGCCTCCGCATCATCCATTACCGTATCTCAGGAATGCTATGAAAGAGTCCTGGGAAATCTTTCAAAATATAAAGACAAATTTGTTCTAAGACCTCAGAATATTTCCAATACTCCGGGACTGATCCGAAGATTGGGAGTAATAGCCATCAATACTGCTATTGAATTCGATATTTATGGAAATGTAAACTCTACCCATATCGGAGGTACAAAAATCATGAATGGAATCGGAGGTTCCGGAGACTTCGCAAGGAATGCTTATTTAAGTATTTTTGTGACTCAGGCTGCTTCAAAAGGCAATAATATTTCTCACGTTCTCCCAATGGTATCTCATACCGATCATACAGAACATGATGTGGATATTCTGGTAACAGATGTGGGATTGGCAGACTTAAGAGGTTTAGCACCGAGAGAAAGAGCACAAAAGATTATCGACAATTGTGTTCATCCGGACTATAAAGAAGAATTACAATCTTATTTCGACAGAGCCTGTGAAAAAGGAGGTCATACTCCTCATTTGCTGCAGGAAGCTTTCAGCTGGCATCTTCGATTTGCAGAAACAGGAAGTATGAAGCAGAAAACAGCTGTTGAAACTGCCCTTTAAGATTTTCAGCAAAATAATAAACAGAATAAAAGGACTGAATGCCAATGCATTTGGTCCTTTATCTTTTATACTGAATCTGGTTCATTTTGTATGACAAAAGTCTGTATAATATCCTAAAAATATTTATCTGAATATAAAATTATAAGATTATCTTTGAAAGAATAGAAGTATTTTTTGAGGCAGAAAAATACTCTTAACACCCTTTTAAAAAAGATAAAATATGAATAATTACATCAGTGCAGAAGAAGCAATATATACGATAAAAAGCGGAAACCGTGTATTTTTCCACGGCAGTGCTTGTACTCCCAATTATCTGATTGATGAACTGGCAAGACAGGCTGGACGATTACAAAATGTGGAAATGGTTTCTATTACCCAGCAGGGAAATGTGGAAATTGCAAAACCTGAGTACAAAGACAGCTTTTTCATCAATTCTTTATTTGTTTCCACTCCTGTACGTGATGCTGTAAATTCTGACAGAGGAGACTTTTTACCGGTATTTCTAAGTGAAATTCCTATTTTATTCAGAAAAAATATTTTACCTCTGGATGTAGCCATCGTCACAGTTTCTCCACCGGATAAACATGGTTTTTGTACACTGGGAACTTCTGTGGATATTGCAAGAGCAGCCGTGGATACAGCCAAGATTATTGTTGCCATAGTCAATCCAAGAATGCCCAGAACCCATGGAGATGGAATGCTCCATATCAGCAGAATCCACAAACTCGTTTGGCATGAAGAAGAACTTCCAACTGTAGACTATGGCTCAAAAGTAGGTCCTGAAGAAATGCTGGTAGGAAAAAATGTAGCTGAGCTGATTGAAGACAGATCTACCCTTCAGATGGGTATTGGTACAATTCCAGATGCTGTTTTGAAATGCCTTACCAACCATAAAGACCTGGGAATCCACACAGAAATGCTGAGTGATGGTGTTATTGACCTTATTCAGGATGATGTAATCAACAATAAATACAAAGGCTACAACGATAACAAAACCATAACAAGTTTCTGTTTCGGAACCCGAAAACTCTATGATTATGTGGATGACAATACCGTATTTGCGTTCAGAGATGTAAGTGAAGTCAATTTCCCAATCAATATCATGAGAAACAAAAAAATGGTAGCCATCAATTCTGCCATTGAAATAGACCTTACGGGACAGGTATGTGCAGATTCTATCGGAACCATGCAATACAGCGGAATCGGAGGACAAATGGACTTTATGCGTGGAGCCGCTCTAAGTGACGATGGAAAACCTATCATAGCCATTACCGCAAGAACGAAAAAAGGAATTTCCAGAATCGTTCCTTTTCTTAAACAGGGAGCTGGTGTAGTAACAACCAGAGGTCATATCCACTATGTCGTTACTGAATACGGAACAGCTTACCTGTATGGAAAAAATCTCCGCCAGAGAGCACAGGAACTCATCAGTATAGCCCATCCGGATGACAGAGAAATGCTGGAGAGGGCTGCTTTTGAAAGATTTAAACACTGACAATCAATCATAAAAGATCTCAAAAAGGTTTTTTAACCAAGGACTTAAAAATAAATTTTGAATTCATCATCATAGAATGATCAAAAAACATTAATAATTTGGCAGTATATTTGATAAAACTCTTTCAAAAACAAGGAAATTGAAAACTATATATAATTCGATACGAGAAGAAGTTGTAAAGCATTCCAAAGTAAGGAATTCTGTTTTGGGGAATGTGAATGAATGGAAGAGAAGCCATTATATTATTCTTTCTGAAATTATTAAGGATGAGCTTTCTGAAGCAGAGGAACTGAAAGGAGGAAAGAAATTTGAAATTGGAAATACGATTTCCCATGTTACGCTTCAGCGTTTTTTTGAAAATGATTACCAGGATAAAACCCATAGTGATCTTAGGTTTCTGAAAACACTGGATAAAATATGTATTTTCTTAGGACACAAAGACCTTAACGATTATATTCTTACGATAAGATACAAGAAACAGGGCAAGGAGGAAACTGATGACCAATCCTACCTTACCCAGATGGTGTACGACTACTGTGCAGCAGCTTTTGAGTTTTATAAACTGTTTCCCACCCATAATACGGAACTCTTAAAAGGTCTGGTATTTGATGATTCTCCTTTTTTGGAAAGGGCTTCACAATTCAGTAAAGAGCTGTGTGATAAAGATTTTCATCTAGTTACCAAAAACAACAGATCCAACTACGAAGTTTTTGATATACATGTTGTTACCGATGAGCCCGATAAGAAAATATTAGAATCCCAGGAATTCTGGAATCTTCTCTTCAAAGTGGGAGAAACAGGAGAGGAACATTTTGTGAATCAGCTGAGTACCCAAATCTATTTTATCCGAAAAGTAAATAACATCTGGAAAATATGGGATAATTATAATCCCGATGCAGGAATGCTCAACAGAAAAATTGAGACCATCTAAAATAAGAAAGCCGTAGAGAGTATCTACGGCTTTCATGTTTCGAAATATTTTTTTTCATTTGTCTTTTGTATAACAAATGTAGTCAGCCTATTTCAAACTTAAGAAACTTAAATATACTTAAGTAAACTCTTCTTTAACGTTATGTTAAATATATTCAATGAATCCGTGGTAATATTTTCGCGATATCTAAGAATTTTGTAATTTGCATACCAATAAAATAAAAGTAAAAGAGAAAATATGTCAACACTTACATTTGCCGAGAAAATAGCTCAAGCAGAAAATTTCTTACCGATTAACGGTACAGATTATATTGAGTTTTATGTAGGAAATGCAAAACAGGCTGCCCATTATTACAAAACCGCTTTCGGTTTTCAGTCTGTAGCTTATGCCGGTCCTGAAACAGGAGTAAGAGACCGCGCATCTTATGTACTTCAACAGGGGAAAATCAGATTGGTATTAACTACCGGACTAAAGTCTGACTCTCTTATCAGCGAGCACGTAAAAAAACATGGTGACGGAGTAAAAATTTTGGCACTTTGGGTAGATGACGCTTATGCAGCTTTCGAAGAAACAACTAAAAGAGGTGGAAAACCTTATTTAGAGCCTGTAACGTTAACTGATGAGCATGGTGAGGTAAGAATGTCCGGTATCTACACGTATGGAGAAACCGTTCACATGTTTGTGGAAAGAAAAAATTACAACGGAGCTTTCATGCCTGGATATGAAAAGTGGGAAAGTGATTATAAGCCTGAAGAAGCAGGTTTATTATATGTAGACCACTGTGTAGGAAATGTTGACTGGAACAGAATGATCCCAACTGTAGAATGGTACGAAAAAGTAATGGGGTTTGTAAACATCCTTTCTTTTGATGACAAGCAGATCAACACAGAATATTCTGCATTGATGTCTAAAGTAATGTCAAACGGAAACGGATATGCAAAATTCCCGATTAACGAACCTGCAGAAGGTAAAAAGAAATCTCAGGTAGAAGAATACCTTGATTTCTATGAAGGTGAAGGGGTACAGCACATTGCTGTAGCAACGAAAGATATTATCCACACCGTAACGGAATTGAAAAAACGTGGTGTTGAATTCCTTTCTGCTCCACCAGAGGCTTATTACGACATGGTTCCTGAAAGAGTAGGTCATATTGATGAAGATCTTAAAAAACTTCAGGATTTAGGTATACTTATTGATCATGATGAAGAAGGATACTTGTTACAGATTTTTACAAAACCTGTAGAAGACCGTCCTACTCTATTCTTCGAAATTATTGAAAGACACGGTGCACAGAGTTTTGGTGCCGGAAACTTCAAAGCTTTGTTCGAAGCATTAGAGAGAGAACAGGAAAGAAGAGGTAATCTTTAATTTTACATTAAAAAATATAAGTTTTGTCAGGATACAGTATTCTGGCAAAACTTTTTTATAAAACACACTATATGAGAAAACTTTTAATAGGAACTTTCCTTCTGGGAACACTGGGACTTCAAGCTCAGTATGGAACCCTGAATGAAATCCTTAATCGACTTGAGCAAAGAAAAGGCATCAATCAGCATCTTGAAAATGTAAATATTGACAACAAAAAGTTTGTTTTCATTAAAGATGAAGCCGATCATACAGAACGGGACTTTATTATAATCAAAGGAAATAATGCCACTTATGTAGAAGTTTTCGATGATAAAGCAACTGGAGAAACCAGCTCTAATGTTTTCAGCGGTGATATTATCAGAAAAAAAAATATTATTTCTTTACGGGCAGATATGCTTGAAAATAAAAAAATCCCAATGCCTGTCACCAAAACCTTATTGCTGACACAACAGGATAATATTCTGTACCTCATCGATGTCAATACCAGAGACAGATGGATTGATGAAGCATCTTACTCAAAAAAGACAAAATAAATGTTCCGGGGAATTCCTCTGGAGGATCATTAATCTAACTAAAATCTAAACTTATGAAATCATTTGTAGACTATTCCTCAAATTCGGATTTTTCTATACACAATATTCCTTTCGGAGTCGCAGTTTTTAACAAAGAATATATCGGATGCTGTACAAGAATCGGAGATCAGGTAATTGATCTTGCTACGTTGTACGATCTTGGTTATTTTGAAGATATTGAAGGATTAGACGACAATGTTTTTGAAGCGTATACCATCAATGAATTTATCGAACTGGGTAAACCGGTTACCAATGCTGTTCGTACCAAAATTCAAACATTATTACAGGAAGGGTCTACTTTATCAAAAGATCAGAAAACCATTGAAGAAGCTTTCTATGACCTGGATAAAGTAAAAATGATGATGCCTGTTCACATCCCGAACTACACCGATTTCTACAGCAGCATTGAACATGCTACCAACGTAGGAAAAATGTTCCGTGATCCTGCAAATGCTCTATTGCCAAACTGGAAACATTTACCGGTAGGCTACCATGGAAGAGCCTCTTCTATCGTAGTTTCCGGAACTGAGATCAACCGTCCGAAAGGTCAGATGAAACCTGCAGATGTGGAGAAACCTGTTTTCGGGCCTTGTAAACAGCTTGACTTTGAACTGGAAATGGCCTTCATCATCAACAGAAATACAGAGATGGGAGAAAGTATCTCTACCAAAGATGCTGAAGATGCCATCTTCGGAATGGTAGTTTTCAACGACTGGTCTGCAAGAGATATCCAATCATGGGAATATGTTCCACTAGGGCCATTCCTTGCCAAAAACTTCGGTTCATCTATTTCTCCATGGGTAGTAACCCTTGAAGCTTTGGAGCCATTCAGAACAGCTTCTCCAGATCAGGATCCTGAAGTATTAGATTATTTAAAATTCGAAGGTGATAAAAACTACGATATCAACCTTGAAGTATATATTCAGCCTGAAAACGGAGATCACAACCTCATCAGCGAAAGCAACTACAAACACATGTACTGGAATATGACCCAGCAGCTGGCACACCACACCGTAAACGGATGTAATGTAGAAGTGGGTGACCTATATGCCAGCGGTACTATTTCGGGAAGTGATCCAAAATCTTTCGGATCTATGCTTGAACTGACATGGAGAGGACAGAATCCTTTATCATTAAGCAACGGAGAAGAGAGAAAATTCATCGAAGATAATGATACCATTACCATGAAAGCATGGGCTGAAAAAGATGGTGTAAGAGTAGGTTTCGGGGAAGTTTCCGGTAAAATTATTCCAACACTTTAATTTTTTTTACCGCAAAAGTCACAAAAGGATTTATGATTACGCAGTCATATTTAACAGATCTTACCTATAACATAAATGGTGCTTGTATAGAAGTCCACAAAGTTTTAGGGCCTGGTTTATTGGAAAGCGTATATCATAAATGTCTGGAAGAAGAATTTAGATTAAGAAATATTAATTTTAAATCTGAGTTTAAAGTTCCGGTACATTATAAAGGAAAAGAAATTAACTGTGATTTCTTTTGTGATTTTTTAATTGAAGACTTAATTGTGGTAGAATTAAAGTCAGTTGCAAAGCTTAATGATATTCATAGAGCTCAACTTCTTAACTATATTAATTTAATGAAGAAACCCAAAGGTATTTTAGTCAATTTTAATGTCAAAAATCTATACCACGAAGGACAGGAAACCTTTGTGAATCAATATTATGATATGCTTTTTTAAACTTTAAAGATTAAAGCTATTTTACTTAAAACTTTTGTGCCTTTTGTGGTTAAATAAAATATGAAAACAGTAATCCCTTCCGAGATAACCTCCGTACAACTACAGACGATCATGCAGACTGCCGTTTCACCACGTCCGATTGCACTGGCTTCTACTGTAGATAAAGACGGCAATAATAACTTATCTCCGTTCAGTTTTTTCAATATGTTCAGTACTGTTCCACCTATCCTTATCTTTTCACCATCAAGGAGAGTCCGTGACAATACGACTAAACATACACTGGAAAATGTTCTTGAAGTACCTGAAGTAGTCATTGGAACAGTGAATTTTCCAATTGTACAGCAGATATCTTTAGCTTCTACAGAATATGAAACCGGAGTCAATGAATTTATCAAATCCGGACTTACCATGAAGGATGCAGATCTTGTACAGCCTAAACTGATTGAAGAATGTCCTGTCAACTTTGAATGTAAAGTTTTAGAGGTAAAACCATTGGGAGATCAGGGTGGTGCCGGAAATCTGGTGATCTGCGAAGTTCAGAAAATCCACATCAGAGAAGAATATCTGAATGAAGCAGGAAATCTGGATCAGAAAAAACTGGATATGGTAGCCCGTTTAGGCAGCAACTGGTATTCCAGAAGCAATGAAAACAATCTCTTTGAAGTACCGAAACCTTTGGTCACAAAAGGAATTGGTTTTGATCTGTTACCTGATTCTATCAAATACAGCAAAGTATTTACAGGAAACGATCTTGGGATGCTAGCCAATACAGAGGTATTACCTGCAGGTGACTTCCATGCTGATGAAAACATTCACATAGAGGTTCAGAAACTGCTTCTGGACAGCAAAGTTGAAGAAGCGTGGGTTTTACTCACAATACAATAAAAAGGCGGCCTGAAATTTCAGGCCGCCTTTTTATTGTATGCGGGAAGCCAGAAGTGGAAGGCTGGAAGTTCATAAAGTCTTCTGAATAACTTTTCTCCAAATTAATGACCTTTTGGAAAACAGTTCTATTTTGATTTCAATAGATAGGAAACACCGTTAATGACTTCCAGCTTCTATCTTCCCAACTTATATTATTTCGCTTTCAATGCTTCTGAAACAACAATTTTTCCTTTTTCAGCAAAGTCTGTTATCTTACCATTTTTATCAATGGAAACATTCAGATTATCATTTTTAGCATCATAGTAAATGTTGGTAGCATATCCCGGACAGTCGTGCTGCTTACATCCTGTCAGTTTATAAATTCCATTTTCCGAAGCCACAGGACTTTCTACATTGAAATTTTTTACCATTTCATCATATTGAGTTCCTACCAACTTTTTCAGTCTTTCTGTAATACTTTTATCTTCAAAAAATTTAATATCATGAGGATATTTCCCTACATTTTTAGTAATAATCCGAGCAGATGTAGCAGAAGGTGGTGGTGGTGCAACAGAGTCATTTTTTGGAGTGGACACAGAATCTTTAGGCATTACTGTAGCCAAAGTATCTGTGCTTGTTGAAGATTCTGTTTTAGTTTCTTTTTTACAGGAAACAACACATAATGACAGTGCGAATGCGCCCGCAATAACTTTTTTCATAATTATACTGATATGGTGGTTAATTTATAATAACGGATTTTCATCTGTTTTATTTCAATTTTTCCTTGATAAAATCAATACATTTTTCGGTTACAGTATGCAGATCCTTTGGTAGATCCTTTTCTGCCCATGGTTCTTTTGCTCCGAAGGTATGATTGGCATTTTCAATCAGAAACAGTTCAGAATTCGGATGAAGAATATGAAGGTGTTCCGCCTGTTTCACCTCTACCGCTTCATCGTCTGTTCCATGAATAATAAGCATATGAGCTTTAGCCATTTCTGTAGCCCGCTCTACATCAAAACGGTGAATATTGTTCTCATAATCTTCATAAAATTGATAATAATGAGGCATTTCCTGCTTCGTACGTCCGTTCAGAGCATAATACACCCCCGTATTCTTCCAGTTTTCGAACGCCGCTTCTTTGGGAAAACGTTCTAATGTGTCTACACTGGCCAATGTAACCAATCCGTTGATTCTTTCGTCTTCAAAGGTTTTAATAATAGAAATCCCTCCTCCTCTGCTATGTCCTATCAAAACAATCTTTTCCCCATCCACATGAGGATTTCCACTAAAATGATCAATGACCACACCAAGGTCGGAAAGCTCTTTAGAATAATTGTTATGACCAAAGGCTTCAAGATCTGCAAAGTGTAACGGATCAGCAGCCGTAGTTCCATTATGTGAAAAATTAAACTTAACAAAGAAAAAACCTGCTTCAGCAAATTTTTCAGCCATCAGATTCCAGGCTCCCCAATCTTTATACCCTTTATATCCGTGAACAAATATGATCAGGGGAAGTTTTTCTGTGGTGTCTTTATAAAAAACATCAGCAAGAAAACCTTTTGTTTCTTTATTTTCTAAGTATATATTCTTTTCAACAATCAAATTCATAATATAATTAAATTTTGTTTAATAATATTTATATTTATAACGTTAATTTAAACTGAAATTTATGAAAAAAACTCTACTTTTTTTATTTTTAATTACTTTTTCTTTACTCCTCAGTCAGACCACCAAAAGGGTCTTCTTTATTGGAAACAGTTATACTTACGTTAATGATTTGCCTAACCTCATCCAAAGTATTGCGGCTTCTAACGGAGATGTACTGGAACACCATAGCCAGACTCCGGGAGGAGCTACCCTACAGAACCATGCCAATAATCCCAATGTTGCTTCAGACATGAATCAGGGAAACTGGGATTACGTGGTATTGCAGGAACAGAGCCAGCTGCCATCCTTTCCTTATTCTCAGGTTCAAAATGAGGTATATCCTTTTGCTCTTCAACTTTCAAATCTTTTTAAAAATGCAAATGCATGTGGAAATGTAATCTTTTACATGACCTGGGGCCGTAAAAATGGGGATGGAACAATCTGCCCGGGCTGGCCATCAGTCTGTACATATCAGGGAATGGATGATTTGATCTATGCACGCTACATGGAAATGGCCATGAATAATGAAGGGATTATCTCTCCCGTAGGCAAGGTTTGGAGAACGATCCGAGAACAGAATCCGGCTATTGAATTGTATGATCAGGACGAATCACATCCGAGTTACATTGGTTCTATGGCTGCTGCATATACATTTTACACCATTATATTTAAAAAAGATCCCACACAGATTCCTTTTAACGGGAATCTTAGTCAGGCAAAGGCTCAATTGATTAAAGATATTGTTAAAACAGAGGTGTATAATCAGCCTGGTAAATGGTATATAACGAACAATGATGTTCACAGCAGATTCACCTATCAGATAAATGGAGCAGGAACCGTTCAATTTACCAATACCACACAGAATGCAACCAACTATTCATGGGATTTTGGTGACGGAACGACTTCTACTCTGGAAAATCCAGCACACACCTATCCTACAGGCGGAAATTATAACGTAAAACTTACAACAGATGCATGTGGAGCTACTACGACCAAAACGAAACTGGTGGTTGTAAGTACATTAAATACCGCAGAAACACTTCTGGAGAACGGGATTCAAATTTATCCCAATCCGGCGCTGGACCATATTAACATTGTTTCTAAAAAGAAATTTGAAGTAATTTCACTTACTGAAGCCTCAGGAAAAATCATGCCTTATCGTTTGAATAAGACAGAGACTGGCTACCGTATTTCACTTCAGCATTTAACGAGTGGAGTTTATTTCCTGCAATATAAAACAGATGAAAAGGAGTTCACTAAAAAAATTATTAAAAAATAACCTTATTTTTGCTTCATGCAGAATTTAAGAACTGTAACCGTAATGCGTTACATTCTGCCATTGAGAGAGGGAGGGTCTCTTCCCGCTCTGGCAGAAGCTGATGATGATTTCAAGTATGTGTTAAAATTCCGTGGTGCAGGCCATGGAGTAAAAATGCTGATCTCCGAACTTATAGGCGGAAAGATTACGGAAGCTTTAGGACTTAAAATTCCTGAACTTGTTTTTGTGAATCTGGATGCTGATTTTGGGAGAACGGAAGCCGATGAAGAAATACAGGATCTTCTGAAACATTCTGAAGGCCTGAATCTTGGGCTGCATTATCTTTCCGGTTCTATTACCTATGACCCGGGAGTAAGTGTAGATCCGCTTCTGGCTTCGAAAATTGTATGGCTGGATGCATTCATTACCAACATCGACCGTACTTTTAAAAATACCAATATGCTGATGTGGCATAAAGAACTTTGGATCATTGATAATGGTGCTTCGTTCTATTTCCACCACTCATGGCAGAATTTTGATACAGCAGCAAAAACACCTTTCAAATATGTGAAAGACCATGTGCTTCTTCCTAAGGCAAAAATGCTTGATGAAGCAGATGCATTTGCTCATGAAATCCTGAATGATACTCTTTTCAGAGAAATTGTCAATATGATTCCTGAAGACTGGTTACATTGGAATGATGCCGATGAAACACCCGATGAAATCCGTGAGATCTATTTTCAGTTTATGAAAACCAGATTAGAAAATTCTCAAATCTTTGTAAACGAAGCGAAAAATGCAAGAGGATAAAATATATGAATACGCGGTAATACGCCTGGTGCCCAAAGTTGAAAGAGAAGAGTTTTTCAATATCGGACTGGTGATGTTTTCTAAGAAGGAAAAATTCATCAAAGCAGAATTCTATTTGTGTCCGGACAAATTCAAACTGATGCACAGCAAACTGGATTATGATGACATTATCCAAAATCTGGAAAGTTTTCAGAAAATTGCGAATGGAGATAAAGATGGTGGACCTATTTCTTTTCTGGATATTCCGGAACGCTTCCGCTGGCTTACGGCTGTAAGAAGTTCTGTGGTACAGACCTCAAGACCTCATCCTGGAAAATCCAAAGATCTGGATACTACTTTTGGTAAGCTTTTTGAGGAGTTAGTAAAATAACACATCCTTAAAAATTTATTATGAATTCATCGATAAACAACATATCAATCTACAGGTTTTTTACAAACCTGTTTTTTGTTTTATTCTTAGGTTTTTCTAATTTATTTTTTGCCCAGAACTTTTCACAGGTACAGGTTAAAACTCCTCCTGTAAAAAGCACCTTACTTCCTGAAATAGCCAATCTGTCTGAGGATATCGTATATAAAACCAATAAAAAAGGGAATCCTCTTGCCCTGGATTTATATATTCCTAAAAATGTTGCCGCTGAAAAAATACCTGTACTGATCTATGTTCATGGAGGCGGATGGATTGAAGGTGATAAAGTAGTTCATGCAGACAATTATCTGGAAACCACTGTTGAAAAATTATTGGCAAAGCAATATGCCGTGATCAGTATTAATTATACGCTGCTGAATGACAGTACTCATTTTCCACTGCCTCTGGAAGATACCAAAGATGCTATCAGATGGGTAAGAAAAAATGCAGATAAATATCATTTCGATACCAATAATATAGGTCTTTTCGGAGCTTCAGCCGGAGCTCACCTTTCCCTGATGGCGGCTTATACTCCCGACAATACTTATCTTGGAAGTCCGGAGCTTTCGTCTTATTCTGCCAAAGTAAATTATGTAATTGATCATTATGGTCCTGCTGATCTCAACAAACTTTTCCACACAAAACTAGGAACAATCCCTGTAGCACTGATCGGATTAATGTCAAAAAAGATTGTCGGTTTACAGGAAAATCTGGTAAAAGGAATTTCCGGGTATGATATCAGAAAAGATCAGGACAGAGCCATCGATTATCTGAATACCTTATCTCCAGTTAATTTTGTTTCGGAAGGAGTTCCAACTTTAATTGTTCAGGGCAATAATGACAAAATTGTTCCTTTAAACCAATCTAAAAAACTTCACAGAAAATTAAACAGAGCCAAAATACAAAACGCTCTCATCATTGTTGATGGCGGAGTACATGGTTTTGGAACAACTGATAAAGCTTATCTGGATAAACTCACGGATGAAATGGTAGATTTTGTTCTTTCACAAAAGAAGTAATATACATTTACCTATCCATTTTAAATTCAAATAACTATAAATCAATATAATAAAATACATTTCAACAACAAATTTGCTAGATTGATATACATATTGATATTTTTTCATTGAGAATTAATTACCTTGGCTATTGTTTAAATTATTAACAACAAAAACACCAATCAATTAATTATTTATCAATAAAAATAAGCAATATGGAATCTTTAAACAATATCAATGCGCTTACTCTCATATTTGTATCTGTTCTTATTTTTGCAATAGCTTACCGTTTCTATGGTATTTTTATTGCCAATAAAGTCCTCCGGCTCAACGACCAGAATACCACCCCTGCCGTGGAATTTGCAGATGGTAAAGATTATGTGGCAACCAATAAAAATGTACTTTTCGGACATCACTTTGCTGCTATTGCTGCTGCCGGACCTTTGGTAGGGCCTGTTCTTGCAGCACAGTTCGGATATCTTCCCGGTGCTTTATGGATACTGATAGGATGCGTACTGGGTGGCGGAGTACATGATATGATCGTACTTTTTGCTTCAGTAAGACATAAAGGACAGAGTCTTGCCACTATCGCCTCTAAAGAAATAGGAAAAACAACAGGAACTGTAGCAGGTTTTGCCATCCTTTTTATTTTGATTCTCACATTGGCAGGATTGTCTCTGGCTTGTATCAATGCTATGCATGAAGCTTCATGGTCTCTTTTTACCGTTGTAATTACCATGCCCATTGCCATCATTATGGGACTGATTATGCGCTATAAAAAGAACAGTGTTCTGTTTGCCAGTATCCTTGGAGGAATCCTCCTGATTGCCGGAATTATTGGGGGACATACGCTCATGCAGAATCCTACGATGAATGGTTTATTTTCATGGGATATTAAAACAATTTCTATTGCAATTCCTTTGTATGGTTTTATTGCGTCTGTATTACCGGTTTGGCTTCTTTTAGTTCCTAGAGATTATCTTTCAACCTATTTAAAGATCGGAACTATTATTATGCTGGCTATCGGGGTAATTGTTATTCATCCTACGATACAGATGCCTGCCATTACAGCTTTTGTAAATGGTGGTGGCCCTATTATTGGCGGCCCCGTACTTCCTTTTATCTTTATTGTGATTGCCTGTGGAGCCATTTCCGGATTTCATGCTGTGATTGCAACAGGAACCACTCCGAAAATGCTTAACAAAGAGAGAGAAATTCTTTTCGTGGGATATGGAGCCATGCTTGTGGAAGGTTTTGTAGCTTTAATGGCACTTATTGCTGCCTGTACGCTAATGCCTGGTGATTATTTTGCCATCAATACTCCAAAAGAAGCTTATGATTCATTTCTTGCAGCCCATCCATCACTACACGGAGTAGATATTGATTATTACTCACAGAAAATTGGTATTGATCTTTATGGAAGAACCGGAGGTGCTGTATCTCTGGCTGTAGGAATGGCTCATATTTTCAATAAAATCCCGTACATGGATCAGCTGACAGCTTATTGGTATAATTTTGCCATTATGTTTGAAGCAGTATTTATTCTTACCGCTATTGACGCGGGAACAAGGGTGGGACGTTTCTTTTTACAGGAAATGCTGGGGTCAGTAGTTCCAAAATTCAATGATAAAAACTGGATTCCGGGAATTATTATCAGCAGTATTCTTTTCACTTTTGCCTGGGGATATCTGGTGTATACCGGAAATGTAAACAGTATCTGGCCATTATTTGGAATCAGTAATCAGCTATTGGCAGCCTGCGGACTCATTGTCTGCACAACAATGCTGATCAGGATGAACAGAGGAAAATATGCTTTATGCTCGGCTATTCCCGGCGTTTTTATGGCTGGAATTACATTCTGGGCGGGCTATATTCAGGTAACAGCTATTTATATTCCAAAAGGACAGTATTTACTGGCAGTTTTAGCAGCCACAGCAATGGCTCTTATGCTTATTGTATTTATAGGAGCTTTCATCAAGTGGTATCAGCTGCTTAAAATCAACACCACTGAAATTGATCATTATGGTGAACCCGTGAAGGAGCTGGTAGAAAGGTAAAATTCAAATTTTATAAAGAAAAACCATTAAGGAGGATTGAAGAAATAAGTATAGTTAAGATGAATCTTTCTGATTCTTAAGCTAAAAGCGAAGCTTATCTTAATACTCTTAAGCTCTTATTATATCTTAATGGTTCAAAAATAAAAGTTTAATTCATATTACATAAAAAAACAGTTCAGGATTTCTGAACTGTTTTTTTTAAGCATTATCTTTTGTTTTTATTTAAAAATTGAAATTAAGTCTTGCGAAAACATACCTTCCATTCTGTCCAAACTGTGAAGTGGAACGTGAATAGATGAATTGGTCGTTATTGGTAGAAGCGGTAAGGTTTTTTGTCGGATAAATATCAAACAAATTATTTACCCCTAAAGTTAATCCTACATTTTTAGTAAACTGATAGGCAGCAGATAAATCAGTGATGATCTTATCTCCGATCGGTTGGTGTTCATTAAAATCAATGATTCCATCTCCATTCACATCAATAATATCAGCGCCTGTTACTTTTCCGAAATAGGTATTTCTCAGGTAGAAAGTTGCATTCTTCCATGACAGCGTGTGCGAAAGACTGGCTTTCACTCTCGGTACAGCTTCTTCCAGATACACTCTTGATTTTTCAGAAAAGTATACTTTCTCAAGCTGTGGCGACTGCAAAAGTCCTGCAGAATGGATATCTCCTACCTGCTTGGTTTTATTAAGGTTAATCGCAAAATTATTATCCAGTTTAAATCCTGAGAATCTTGCATTATGTGAAATTACCACATCTAAACCTTTTGTTTCAGTATCAATGGCGTTGGTAAAGAACTGTGCGGCATTGATTCCCAACTGATCATAAGCTTCCTGTGCTTTCTGAGGAACGCTTGCTCTCAGGAACTGGTCAGTAAGAATAATACGGTTATCAATTCTCGTGAAATATCCGTCTGCAGTAAAGCTAAGTCCAACAGCAGGGATTCTGTAAGTAAATCCTACACTTGCCGATTTTGAGGTCTCCTGCTTCAGTTTTGGCATATCTAATAGCCCTGCCAGCTGCGAATCATTACTGAAAGTTCCTACTTCCAGAAGTTGATTATTCGTAAACAATGTAGACGTTACGTTATAATAAATCTGGTGAATAGATGGTGCTCTGAACCCTGTAGAACCTGCAAATCTCACATTGAAATTAGGGGCTACCTTGATTCTTGAAGCCAGTTTATAATTGAAAGTCGATCCGAAATCCGAATAGTTTTCATATCTCGCTGCCGCATCTACCAGTAACCAGTTGGTAAAATTAAATTCAACATCTGCATAGGCTGCCACCGACTGTCTGTTTTTATCCACGGCATTTCCAGGTTTAAATCCGTTAAAGACCTGTGATCCCCCGGGAAGCGCTGCTCCGAAGAAGTCTGTAGGTCTCACAGAATTTCCGTTCCATACATTTCCGGAAACATCATATGTGGCATAAGAAGCTTCCTCACCCTGAGTAATTTTAAAATTCTCATAACGGTGTTCAGCTCCAAATGCTACGTTGATTCCTTCCCATACATCATATTTTTTAGAAAAATCTAAATTGATGGTATTTTGAGAAAATCGCAGTCCACCCGCATTAAACTCTCTTGGTGAAGCAAAACGCAAAGAGGTATTTCCTGTATTCTGAATGTTATAGGTAAAGGAATTCTGTCCGTAAGTATTACTGAAATCAATATTCCAGCCGTCCCATTTTCCTTTGATTCCGGCTGCTAATGAAATATCCTGAATATCTGTTCCGATCTGTGGTAGATAACCACTAGAATATAATCCTGTAAAGGTTCTGCTTTCGCTTGGCCTTCTGTAAAACCCTCCGGAAGTTCCGTGTCTTAAGCTATATCCTCCAAAAGTATACACTTTCCAGTTGTCACTTACAGGAATTTCAGCATTTACAAAAAGCTGGTGATTATTAAGCTTAGACTGCCCTACCTGCATATTAAAATCCTTTCTCGTCTGTCCTCTGTAAGCCAGCTCCTGATCTGTGATATAATTAAGCTGATCTCTGGTGAAATTTGCAGATTTCAAAACATTTTGTAACGCAGAAATGGTATTGGCTCCCTGGATTGAATTTTGCAGATCCGGAGAGAAATAGCTTACATTTTGCGCATACTGATGTACATAATTTACAATCTGCTGTGAATTGGGAGTATTGTTGATATTTGTAAAAAGAGAAGAAAGATTCACTCCGTCATTCAAAGCACGTTGTTCAATGGCGTTATAAGCATTATAAATAGGACCACTTTCAGTTCCGGCTCTGTATGTTGGGTTTCTGAACTGTGAAGACCAGGTAATATTAAAGAAACCTCCTTTAGTACCGATTTTATTACCATAGTTTAAATCCAGCTGAATATTCTGTCCGTCAAAATCTCCGGTATGGTCATTAGCTGTTGGCGTTAAATTTCCTCCATAACTGATCTGTCCTGCCAGTTTTCCGGTGTCTCTTTTCAGATCAAGATTGATTACTCCGGCAATAGCATCAGATCCATATTGGGCAGAAGCACCGTCCCTTAATACTTCAATTCTGTTTAAAGCAAAAGATGGAATAGCATTCAAATCGGTTCCTACAGTACCTCTTCCGGGTGTTCCGTTTACATTCACTAATGCTGAAGTATGTCTTCTTTTCCCATTCACCAAAACCAAAACCTGATCCGGACCTAATCCTCTCAGCTGTGCAGGATCCAAATGGTCTGTTCCATCGGAATTAGTCTGAATAGTAGAAGTAAACGAAGGCGCTACCGCATTCAGAATCTGTCCGATATTGGTTTGCGGAAGGATGATTGAAGATTCTTTCACATTGAATACGTCTACAGGAACCGGGCTGTCTACTTTAGATCTGGCTCCGGCTCTTGAACCCAATACAACTACTTCTTCAACCGTATTGGTTTTTATGGTGTCTTTATTTGCTTTTATGCTGTCTTTTTCCTGTCCGTAAGTAAATACGCCTAGGAAAAATAAAACAGAGGCCGAAAGAATAGTTTTCTTATTTTTCATAGTTTAGAATTTGATAACATTTATGTTTTTTACAAGGTGCAAATGTAGAACATATTTATTAGTCTACAAAAATAATAGACTTTGTTTTTGTAAAAAACGGTTATTGTTTCTTTCTATCCCTCACTTAAAGTTAAGATAATTTAAGGAAACATCCATAAAAAAACGGATCCAAAAATTGAATCCGTTCGTTTTATATTGTTTTGTTCTGAAATTAAATCTTAGTCAGTTTCGCATATTTCAGGATCAGGTTTTTCTCTCCTTCATGAATGAAAATAACTTTTGCTTTGATATTCTGAGGATCTGTTCCATCCAGAAAACTAACTTCACCTATCCCAAAACGGTCATGTCTCACTTTATCTCCTACTTCAATATCCTGAGAAGAAGCACCGCTTGGATTGATAATTTTAGCCGTGCTTACGGGTTTCAGCTTTCTGACTTCCGGTGCCGGTTTCGAGGTATCTCCTCTGTCAATTGACTTTTTCTCGACCTTTTTGAATGATTTCATTTCGGAAGGATGCTCATCAAAGATATTGGATCTTACTCCTGAATTATTGATAAACCTTTTTTCCAAAGCAGGGTTAAGGAATTCAATATATTCATCATCAATTTCACTTAAGAATCTTGAAGGCTCTGCATCGGTAATTTTTCCCCATTGAAAACGGGAAACAGCATATGAAAAGAATACTTGCTTTTCAGCTCTTGTCAATGCTACATAAAATAATCTTCTCTCTTCTTCCAGATCTTCTCTGGTGGCAGAACTCATAAAACTAGGAAACAGGTTTTCTTCAAGCCCAACCAAATGTACAACCGGGAATTCCAGTCCTTTTGAAAGGTGAATAGTCATCAAAGAAACCATATCATCTTCCAGGTTTTTATCCTGAGTATCTGCGGAAAGAGCAATATTTTCAAGGAAATTAGAAAGACTAGGATCTCCATCCTCAAGCTGCATCTGTTCTTCAATGAATCCCTGCATAGAGTTCATCAATTCCTGTACGTTTTCTACTCTGGAAATTCCTTCAGGAGTCTGATCATCTTTTAAAAATTTAATTAAACCGCTTCGTTTTGCCACTTCCATCGCAACGCTGTAAGCCGTTTCTGTTTTCAGCAATACCTGAAAAGCCTTGATCATAGACCAAAAGTCATTCAGTTTGTTTAAAACTCCATTGTTCAGACCTAGCTGAGGTGCGTACATCGGAAGATTATCCAATACCTTTGAAACCGCAATATTGTGAGCATCTGCAAAAACGATCAGCTTATTCTGAGTCGTTTCCCCAATTCCTCTTGCAGGATAATTGATAATCCTCATTAAAGCTTCAGAATCATTTTCATTGATCAGAAGACGAAGATAGCCAATAAGATCTTTTACTTCTTTCCTTTGGTAGAAAGAAAGTCCTCCATACACTTTATATGGGATATTTTTACGTCTCAGTGCATCTTCAAAAGCACGGGTCTGAGAGTTGGTTCTGTATAAAATGGCAAAATCGCTGTACTTTCTCTGGTCACGGTTACGAAGTTCCCAGATATTTCCTGCTACGAAATTGGCTTCATCAGCATCGGAAAGAGATCGGTAGATTTTAATCTTATCTCCTTCTTCATTATCACTGAATACATTTTTTTTAAACTGCTGTAAGTTTTTCGCAATGACTACATTAGCCGCATTTACAATATTCTGTGTAGAGCGGTAATTCTGTTCCAATGATACCGTTTTGGCATCAGTATAATCTTTTTTAAAGTTTAAGATATTATAGATATTCGCTCCACGGAAAGAATAAATAGACTGTGCATCATCTCCTACCACACAGATATTCTCAAATTTTGAAGCTAAAGCTTTTACGATAAGATACTGAGAGTGGTTGGTATCCTGGTACTCATCTACCATGATGTATCGGAATCTATCCTGATATTTTGCCAGCACTTCCGGAAAACGGGTAAGCAACTCATTGGTTTTCAGTAGCAGGTCATCAAAGTCCATAGATCCGTTTCTGAAACACTGATCTACATATTTCTGATAAATCTGTCCAATGAATTTCATATTCGCTTTTTCATCAGCTTCCATCAGCTCTGGATTGTTGAAATAAGCTTTTACGGTGATCAGATTATTCTTATACGTTGAAATTCTTGCCTGAACTTTTTTAGGTTTATAAAGATCCGCATCAATGTTCATATCCTTCAATACTTTTTTGATCACATTCAGGGCATCCTGCTGATCATAAATGGTAAAGTTGGAAGGATATCCCAGGTAGTGGGCTTCAATTCTTAAAATTCTGGCAAAAACGGAGTGAAAAGTTCCCATCCAAAGACTTCTTGCATTGCTGTCTCCTACTACTTTTGCGATACGGTCTTTCATTTCACGTGCCGCTTTATTGGTAAAGGTAAGCGCCAGGATATTGAAAGGGTCTATTCTATTGTGAATTAAATGGGCAATACGCATGGTCAATACACGCGTTTTCCCGGAACCTGCTCCGGCAAGTACCATCAAAGGTCCTTGTAAAGAGGTAACGGCTTCATATTGTGATTCGTTGAGTCCTTTCAAATAGTCCATACAGCAAAAAAATTTTGGGAACACAAAATTAAGGTATTCAGAGCAGAATTCAAACTTTCATAGAGAAGTTCGAAATTTTGAGTACCAGGATTGGATCGTGGGATTATTTGTCAATGGTCAATTTTGCTTCGCAAGTGAATTGTGAATGATTACCCATCGATTAGAAAATTTCTCTATAATGATTATTGGTAACCTTAAATCTCACAACCCAAATCACGTAAATAAACAAACACAGCGAATTACCATCAATTAGAAAATTTCTTCCTATTGATTATTCATAAACTTAAATCACGCAACCCGAATCCCGAAACAAAAAATTCACAAGCAAAGCGAACTCACCATTCACCACTCACGTTTACCTAACTATTTCTATACATTTTGTAACATTTAATTCACTTTTTATACTAATTGGTAAACAATTTCTAAATTTTATGAAAAAGCGATTTCTTTCTGCTGCTGCCGTAGCTTTCTTCGGGCTAATGCTGAATGCACAGCAAATCAAATTCGAAGAGTATGACCTTCCTAATGGTCTTCACGTAATTCTTCATCAGGATAACTCGGCACCGGTTGTAACGACAGGTGTAATGTACCATGTAGGTGCAAAAGATGAGGTAAAAGGCAGAACAGGTTTTGCTCACTTCTTTGAACACCTTTTATTCGAAGGAACTCCTAACATCAAGAGAGGAGAATGGTTCAAAATCGTTTCTTCAAACGGAGGGCAAAACAACGCCAATACGACTAATGACAGAACGTATTATTATGAAACATTCCCTTCCAACAATGAGCAACTTGGACTTTGGATGGAGGCTGAAAGAATGCGTCAAGCTGTAATCAACCAGATTGGGGTGGATACACAGAGAGAAGTTGTAAAAGAAGAGAAAAGATTGAGAATGGATAACCAGCCTTATGGAAATCTTTTCACAACGATTCAGAAAAATTTATTTACCAATCACCCATACAACTGGCCAACAATTGGTTCTATGGAAGATTTAAACTCAGCGAAACTGGAGGAATTCCAGGCCTTCTACAAAAAGTATTACGTTCCGAATAACGCAACTTTAGTAGTAGCAGGAGACATCAAACCTGAACAGACTAAAAAATGGATTGAAACGTATTACGGAGGAATTCCAAAAGGAACACTTTATCCAAAAGATTACCCGAAAGAAGCTCCTATCACACAGGAAAAAGAGATTACTGCTACGGACCCGAATATCCAGCTTCCGGCTTATGTTTTCGCATACAGAACTCCGGCTAACAAAGAAAAAGATGCGTATGTTTTAGATATGCTTTCTTCTTATTTAAGCAGTGGTAAGTCTTCTGTTTTATACAAAAAATTAGTAGACCAGGATAAAAAAGCGCTTCAGGTAGCTGCTTTCAATCAGGGCCTTGAAGATTACAGTATTTTTGCCTTCTTCGCGATTCCAATGGGACAAACTACGAAACAGGCTTTACAGACTGATATTGATGCTGAAATCAAAAAGCTTCAGACTACTTTAATTTCTGAAGAAGATTACCAAAAACTTCAAAACCAATACGAGAACCAATTTGTAAATGCGAACTCAAGCATTCAGGGAATTGCTGCTTCATTGGCAACCAACCACGTATTGATGGGTGACACGAATTTGATCAACAAAGAAATCGACATTTACAGATCTATCACAAAACAGGATCTGCAAAATGCAGCTAAAAAGTATCTTAATTCCAACCAAAGAATAATCATTAATTACGTACCTGAGAAAAAGTAATCATTTCAACTTTTTAGGTTACCATATGATTATTAAAAATTAAATTTTTACAAATGAAAAAGCAATTAACATATATAGCTGCAGCGTTTTTCTTTACAGGAATGGTTTCAGCACAAAAAATAGATCTTAATGCCATGCCAAAACCAGGGCCTACTCCTGCGATTAACATAGCGAAGCCAAAAACTTTCCAGCTAAGCAACGGTCTTACGGTAATGGTAGTAGAGAACAACAAACTGCCAAGAGTAAGTGCAAGCCTTTCTATGGACAGACCTCCATACCATGAGGGAGCTGTAACCGGAGTAAGCGAAATTATGGCTGAACAGTTCGAAAACGGAACCACCAACATCAGCAAAGATGATTTCAACAAAAAAGTAGACTACCTTGGAGCAAATCTTAATTTTTCTTCGGGAGGAGCTTCTGCCAATTCTCTTTCAAAATATTTCCCTGAAATTTTGAATTTGATGGCTGATGCGATCATTAATCCTAAATTCTCTGCTGAAGAAATCCAAAACTCTAAAGAAAGAGCTGTTGAAGGATTAAAATCTGAAGAAAAAAATGCTTCTTCTATCGCACAAAAAGTTTCTAAAGCTTTAATGTACGGAAAAAATACTTCAAGAGGTGAGTTTGAAACCGTTGAATCAATCAACAAAATTCAGTTAGCTGACGTTCAAAATATCTATAAAAAATACTACGCTCCGGATAATGCTTACTTAGTAATCGTTGGAGATGTAAAATTTGACCAGGTAAAACCTTTGATCGAAAAAGCTTTCAGCGGCTGGAAAAAAGCAAACACTCCTATCGCTCAATTAGAGCCGGCTTCGAATGTTGCTAAAACAGAGATCAATGTAGTGGACGTTCCTTCAGCCGTACAGTCTGTTGTTTCATTAAACAACCTGAACACCCTGAAAATGAAAGATGCCAACTACTTCCCGGCTACCATTGCCAACTATATCCTTGGTGGAGGTGGTGAAGCAAGACTTTTCATGAACCTTCGTGAGAAAAACGGATTTACGTATGGGGCTTACTCCAATATGGTTGCCAGCAAATACTCTCCGGAATTCTCTGCCAGCGCAAGTGTAAGAAATGAAGTTACCGACAAAGCGGTTAAAGAATTCATGAATGAGCTTAATGCTATTTCTACAGTAAAACCTGAAGAGCTGGCTAATGCGAAGGCTAAACTGAAAGGATCTTTCATCATGTCTTTAGAGCAGCCAGCAACGATCGCAAGATTTGCTTTAAATCAAAAAGTTCAGGATCTGCCTGCTGATTTCTATACCAATTACTTAAAATCTATTGATAAAGTAACTGCAGCAGATGTTTCCAATGCAGTAAAAGCTACTATTTTACCGAACCAAAGCAGAATTTTCATCGCTGGTAAAGCATCTGATATTTCTGAAGGTCTTGAAAAACTAGGTTATCCTGTAAAATATTTCGATAAAGAAGCTAACCCAGCAGCAAAGCCAACGGTACAAAAAGTAGATGCGAACGTAACAGTAGCTTCTGTAGTTGACAAATACATCAATGCTATCGGAGGAAAAGCTAATCTGGCAAAAATCACTTCTTATACAACAAATGCGTCCATGTCTATGCAAGGACAAAGCATCGATTTTAAAATCGTTAGGGCACAAGGTGGAAAGGAGCTTACTACAGTAACAGCAATGGGACAGGTTGTTCAGAAGCAGGTATTCGACGGAAAGACGGGCTACTCAATGCAAATGGGCCAAAAAGTGGACATTACACCGGAAGAAGTTGCTGAAAAACAAAAGAATCCTGAACTCTTCGAAGAATTAGGTTTCGCCAAATCTGCTGATTATAAATTAGGCGGAATTGAAAAAATCGGCGGTGAAGATTCTTATGCAATTAAAGGCGGAGATACTACCTATTACTACAGTGTTGCAACTGGATTAAAAACCGGAGAAACCAAAAAGGTAAAGGCTAAAGGTCAGGAAATGACTATTCCAACAACATTTTCTAATTACAAAGAGGTAAACGGGGTGAAAATGCCTTACACCATCTCTGTAAGCCAAATGGGAATGGATATGACTATGGCCGTGAAGTCTTATGAGATCAATAAGGCTACTGATGCTGATTTTAAATAATAACATCCTATTTTTATAGAAAAAACGGCAACAATTGTTGCCGTTTTTATTTTTATCAACATTTGGCGACATCTTTTTTTGTCATTCAGTAAAAAAAGATTAAATTTGCCCATTCAAAAAGATATCAGAATTAATGGATACTATATTTACACTATTGATGGTTCTTGTTATGGTTGCCAGCGTTTTATTGGTAATTATCGTTATGGCACAAAATCCAAAAGGAGGAGGCCTTTCCAGTACATTCGGAGGTGCATCATCAGCACAGTTCGGGGTACAAAGAACCAATGATTTCATGGAAAAAGCAACATGGACTTTAGGCGGAACTATCATCGTTCTTATCCTTTTAAGCGTTGTTATTACAGGTAAGCCATCTCAGGCACTTCCTACACAACAGCCAGCAAAGAAAGAAGCTCCGGCAAAACAGTCAGCACCTGCTTCTTCTACAACAACTCCGGCACAGACTCCTGCTGCTCCGGCAAAATAAAAAGAACATTATCTTACATACAAAAAAAGCAACTCAAATTGAGTTGCTTTTTTATTTTAACTTGATCTTTTCAATCTGATGGCGGAGCTTCAACCCTGCCTTTAAAAATGAATACTGCACAGGTTTTGATTCTTTATAATATTTATCAATAAAGATCTGCATGGCTCCATAAAATCTATTGAGGTATACCTCATCTTTAACCGTGCTTTCACCCTTGTGATGAAGAATAGAAACTTTCCCGTAATAGAAGTTCTTATATCCGTTTCTTAAAAACGTATAACAGAGATCAATATCTTCACCATACATGAAGTAAGCTTCATCAAGCCCTCCTATTCTCTCATAAACTTCTTTTTTAGCCAATAAAAATGCTCCGGTAATCACTTCCACTTCTGCAACAGCATCTTCTTCTATATCGTCTCTGTAATAGGATTTGGAGCTGTTTTTTTTAAAATTGGTAAACAGCTTTTCAAAAGAATTGAACATATCCGGAACCGAACGCTTACTTTCAGGAAGAAAATTCCTTTGTGTATCATGCATTCTCACTCCAAGACATCCGAAAGAAGGCTGTAAGTCTGCAAAATCCAGAAGTTCTTTCATATAAAACCCTTCAAATTCAGTATCAGGATTCAAAAGCAATACATATTCTCCTTTTGCCTTTTTTATAGCCTGGTTATTAGCTTTTGAAAAACCGCCATTCGTTTCAGAAGAGATAAAATGTACATTGGAAAATTCCGGAATAAGATCTCCCCAAGAACTATCCGTAGAAGCATTATCAATGACAATAACTTCATATTCTATCTCCTGTACGTATTTCTGAAGAGATACGAGACAGCTTCTGAGCAATTGGGTCACATTATAATTAACGATGATAACAGACAGCTTCATATTAGTCTTTTTCGTTGTATGGCAACCTGTTGATAATAGATCTTCCTAAAGAAATTTCATCAGCATATTCCAATTCATCCCCTACTGAAATTCCTCTTGCAATGCTTGAAAAATTTACATTGAAATTTTTAAATTTCTTATAAATATAATACGCGGTGGTATCTCCTTCCATGGTGGCGCTCAATGCAAAAATAAATTCCTTCACCTTTCCATCATTCAGCTTCTTCTCAATACTTGGGATATTTAACTGTCCAGGCCCTATTCCTTCCATCGGAGAGATTTTTCCGCCAAGAATCAGATATTTCCCTGTGTACTTCCCTGTATTTTCAATAGCAATTACATCACGCACATCTTCAACGATACAGATCAGTTCACCATTTCTTTTTTCATTGCTGCATATTTCACAGATTTCAAAATCTGAGAAATTATGACATTCTTTACAGTACTTTATTTCGTTGACAAGATTAATCAGGGAGTTTCCAAGACTTACAGCTCTGGAATTGGGTTGCTTCAATAAATGTAATGCTAACCTCAAGGCCGTTTTCCTACCAATTCCGGGCAATCCTGAAATCTCATCGACTGCCTTTGCCAACACTTTACTAGGGTAATCCATAGATACAAAAATAAGGATTAAAGTTGATAATTAATAGTGAATCGTGAATGGTCAATTCACTTCGTTTGTGAATTTGTATAAAGTGATTATTGACTATTGACTTTGCGCAGCAAAAATTGACAATTGACCATGAGACTAATGTCCCATTATGATATTTTAAATTTCTCCCATCGCCGAGAACTCTGGAAAAAACCTTTATATTTGCGGCTTAAATTAAATATGAAAAAAATAAACTAACATGGTACTTAACAATCTTAATTATCCTCTGGATTTCAAATTCAAAATCACTACTTTAGCAAGTGACTTTAACATTACTGACAAAAACGGTAATTATGTAGCGTATGTTCGTCAGAAAATGTTCAAGTTAAAAGAAGATGTTGTCGTTTTCAATGATGAAAGCAAGTCTAAAGAACTTTTCAGAATCAGAGCAAATAAATGGATTGATTTCAATGCTTCGTATTCTTTGAATGATCTTATTGACAATAAAAACTTCGGCAGATTAGCCAGAAAAGGAATGCGTTCTATCTGGAAAGCGAGTTATGATATTCTGGATGCTCATGATCAGCCTAAGTTTAAGGTTCAGGAAGACAGTGCATGGGTAAGATTCTGGGGACAGCTTTGTAGGAGAACTTCCTATCATCGGAATGTTCACAGGATATTTTCTGAATCCATCATATACGGTAACAGGTATTGACGGAAAGGCTTACTTCAAGCTGAAAAAAATGCCTTCATTCTTTGGAAGAAGATTCCAGCTGGACAGGCTGATCGACATTGATGACGAAGAAGAAAGCCTGGTAATCCTTTCTTTATTAATGATGACACTTCTTGAAAGAGCAAGAGGATAAACAAATAATAAAACCACAAACACATGAAATATTTAATCATTTTATTTTCCGCATTTCTATTGGTAGCGTGTAAAAAGGAAAAAGATACGGCTTCAGGCTCTGCTCCTGCCGATTCTTTACATGTTACAAAAGATACTGCTTCTATTGGTCCTTCTTCAGGAAATATCCTGGTGGGAACCATTCCGTTTCCTAAAGAAATCAAAGAATGTTCCTGCTATTTTGCAGTAAGCAAAACTGATTTTGAAAACGAAAGATACATCTATGCTGATGACGCAGGAAAAACAGCTTATATGATGCTGGATGGCAAAAGACTGGCTCTGAATCTTATTTCATCAAGTGACATGGAAGTAGATGAATTGCTTACCAAAGAAATAGAAAATGATAATTATAAGATTTCTGTAAAAGGTAAAAAAATAAAAGGTGAAGAAGCTCTATTATTCGAGGGTACTCTGACGATTGAAAAACCGGATGGTACCATTTTCACAACTCCGATCTATGGAGAATGCGGATGTTAATAAAAGCGAAATCACACAAAAATGCTTCTGTATCTCACAGAAGCATTTTTTATTTTGTAAATTTGAGAAAAATAAATTTCAATGGAATTATCTAATATAGAACCGCAGATTATCTGGAAAAATTTCTCCAAATTAAATGCTGTTCCAAGACCTTCAAAAAAAGAAGAGAAAGTAATCGCTTTTATCAAAGGATTTGGTGAAAATTTAGGACTGGAAACTACGGTAGATGAAGTAGGAAACGTTATTATTAAGAAACCTGCCACAGCAGGAATGGAAAACCGTAAATCGATTGTGCTTCAATCGCACCTTGATATGGTTTGTCAGAAAAACAATGACGTTAATTTCGATTTTGAAACGGAAGGAATTAAAATGGAAATTGATGGTGACTGGGTAAAGGCAAAAGGAACTACTTTAGGTGCTGATAACGGTTTAGGAGTAGCAACAATCATGTCTATTCTTGAAAGCTCGGATATTCCACACCCTGCACTGGAAGCTCTTTTTACCATTGATGAAGAGACAGGAATGACTGGTGCTTTAGGATTAAAACCAGGACAACTGACAGGACAAATTCTATTGAACCTTGACACTGAAGAAGATGATGAAATTGATATCGGCTGTGCAGGAGGTGTAGATGTAACCATCACTCGAACTTATGCCACAGAAGCTTCAAAAGGACAAATTGTAAGAATTGAAGTAAAAGGACTTCAGGGTGGACACTCCGGAATGGATATTCATAAAGGTTTCGGAAACGCCAATATTATTTTAGGAAGACTTCTTTACAGAGGTTTAGAAAATCAGAATATTGAATTGGTTTCTATTGATAGCGGAGGTTTGAGAAATGCAATTCCAAGAGAAGGTGCTGCTCTAATTTCTGTGAGAAACGCTCAGGAATTTATTGAGAATGTAACTGCTCTTAAAAAAGATATCTTAGAAGAATTTGCTACGGTAGAACCGGGACTTCAAATCAATATTGAGAATTCTACCTCTTCTGACAAAGCGATTTCAGAAGGAGATTCTAAAAAAGTGATCCTTACTTTAAAAGCTCTTCATAACGGAGTATACAGAATGAGCCCGGATGTGGCTGATCTTGTAGAAGCTTCCAACAACGTAGCCAGAGTAGAACTGAAAGGTGGAGAACTTAAGATTTTAAACCTTACAAGATCTTCTGTAGATTCTTCTAAATATTCAGTGGCAGAGCAATTGAAATCTGTAGCGGAATTAGCTGGAATGAATGTTGAATTCAGCGGATCATATCCGGGATGGAAACCCAAACCAGGTTCAGAAATTGTACAGTTGATGGAGAAGCTTTATACAGACAAGTTCAATGAAAAACCTCATGTGGTAGCTTGCCACGCAGGTCTTGAATGTGGAATCATTGGTGCCAACTATCCAGAAATGGAAATGGTAAGCTTTGGACCAACCATTAGGGGTGCACATTCACCTGATGAGAGAGCCAACATCCCTTCAGCACAAAAATTCTGGAGCTTCCTGAAAGATATTTTAGCGAATATTCCTCAGAAATAAACAGATTAAAAGTTATGATTGGAACCTGGAAAGGAAAATATAAATATAGTGTTAGACGAAACTCTGAGTTATATGATAAGGAAATTGAATTCTTATTAAAAATAACAGAGTTTGATGGTGAAAATTTTATAGGAACAGTACAGGATGATGATCACGATTATGGAACCAGAGGTGTAGGAACTATTACAGGAAAGATTAATGATAAAAACATAGAATTCATTAAACAAATGCCTATAAAAACAACAGTGTCTATGAATGGGAAAAGGATAGAAAATGAATACGAGAAACATAAACCCATTTATTATACTGGCATTTCAAACCTTAAAAATTCTTATTCCGGACATTGGAAATTTAAAGGAGCTGATTTCATCAACAGATTATTTCATCTTCTTTTTGCAGTGAAAGGCACCTGGGAAATAACCAAAATAGAATAAACTAATATTAAATATCCAAAGTCTTATGATTTTGGATATTTTTAGTTTTAATCTAAATATTTTTATTTAATGATAAAGATGCTTCGACAGGCTCAGCATGACATCTCTAATACTAATGCTTTTTTTTAGAGATGAATTTTTAGCTGTGTCATGCTGAGCCTGTCAAAGCATCCAAACCATAAAAAACCTTATACAATGAAAAGCATAACCGTATTCTGTGGCTCAAGTTTCGGAACAGATAAAATTTATGAAGAGCAGGCATTTTTGCTTGGACAGACCTTAGCAAAACAAAATATACAACTCATTTATGGGGGTGCCAATGTCGGCCTGATGGGAACTATAGCAGATGGTTCATTAACAGAGGGAGGTAAGGTCATTGGAGTCCTTCCCCACTTTTTACAAACCAAAGAAATTGCCCATAAAAACCTGACCGACCTTATCATTGTGGAAACCATGCACGAAAGAAAAACCAAAATGAATGAACTTTGTGATGGGGTTATCGTTCTTCCCGGTGGCTACGGAACATTGGAAGAATTCTTTGAAATGATCACATGGGCACAGCTTGGACTTCATAAAAAACCGATCGGAATTTTGAATATTGACGGATTTTATGACGATCTGATCAAGCTGGTTCAAACCATGGTGGATAAAGGATTCTTAAAGCAGGTGAACAGAGACATGCTGTTGATCAGTGATACTATCGATGAGCTTTTAGAAAAAATGAGAAATTATCAGGCTCCTACGGTTGGAAAGTGGATTTCTAAGGAGGAGATATAAATGGTAAAACTTTATAAAAAACAAAACCCGTCCGAAAAATTCGGACGGGTTTCTTATTAAGATTAAAAAATATTTTCTAAGGATAAGGAGCAATTTCCACTTCGAGCCCTTCCATGGCATCAGCAATATGCAACTGGCATCCTAATCTGCTGTTGTCTTTCACGTGGAAAGCTTCAGCAAGCATAGCATCTTCTTCATCTCCCATCGGTTCCAAACCGGGATCATTAATTACATATACCTGGCATGAAGCACACATCGCCATTCCTCCGCATACACCAATAGTACCTTCTTCTGCCAATTCATAGGAACGGATAATTTCCATTAGGTTCATGGACATATCCGTAGGAGCTACGACATCGTGGATTACACCTTCTCTGTCGGTGATTTTAATATTAACATCTGACATAATTCTGCAAAATTAGTCAATTTTTTTCACAACTGCCTTCTCTGCTTCTTTACGGCTTCCATCAAATCCGTCAACACCACTTACGGTTGTATATTTTAATACGAATTTTTTACCAGGATTGAGTCTGTTATACACACTCTGACACATCAAAGTAGCCTCGTGGAAACCACAAAGGATCAACTTCAGTTTTCCAGGATAAGTATTGATATCTCCAATTGCGTAGATTCCGTCAATGTTAGTTTGATAATCCAAAGCGTTATTTACAACGATTGCATTTTTCTCGATATTTAATCCCCAGTTTCCGATCTCACCCAATTTTGGAGTCAATCCGAATAAAGGAATGAAATAGTCTGTCTCAATATCATAAGCTTCCTGCCCTTCCACTTCTACAGTGATAGCTTCTACTTTTCCGTCACCTTTAATACCGGTAACTTCAGCAGGCGTAATTAATTTAATTTTCCCCTGGTTTTTCAGATCCTGAACTTTTTCTACAGAATCCAAAGCTCCTCTGAACTCATTTCTTCTGTGAATCAAAGTCACTTCACTTGCAACATTAGAAAGGAAAACACTCCAGTCCAGTGCAGAATCTCCTCCTCCGGCGATTACTACTTTTTTGTTTCTGAAATGCTCAGGCTCTTTCACAAAATATTCAAGCCCTTTTTCTTCATAATCAGCAAGATTATCAAAAGTAGGTTTTCTAGGTTCAAAAGTTCCCAATCCCCCTGCAATAGCAATCGCTTTACATCTGTGAACCGTTCCTTTGTTAGTAATCACCTCAAACCATTCATCATCAACCTTTGTATAAGAAACTGCGGTTTCCCCTAAAGTAAATCCAGGCTGAAACTGTTTGATCTGCTCCATCAAATTATCCACCAATTCTCCAGCATTCACTGAAGGATAACCTGGGATATCGAAGATAGGTTTTTTAGGATAAAGTTCTGCCAGCTGCCCTCCCGGCTGTGGAAGTGCGTCAATAATATGACACTTCATTTTTAATAAACCAGCTTCAAAAACTGCAAAAAGTCCTGTAGGTCCCGCACCTATGATCAATATATCAGTGGTTATCATAATCTTTAAGATAATTTAATTATACATGTAACTGCAAATTTACTAATTTTAATGCGAAGCATATTTAATTGATTCTAAATAAAAACCTGAGATTTGTCAAATATCTATCATTTAAGATTTTAAATTTGGCAATGTTTTTGTAAATGTCTTGTTATGAAGAAAATTTTAAACCTTTTTGCAGTATTTATATTCTTTTTAGGTTCAGCCCAGATTGATAATATCGCGGACGGCGAATCCATCACTCTCAGGATCCACTACGGCTTCCTTAATGCAGGAACAGCGAATCTTACTACAAAACAGACCACTTACAAAGGAGCACCCCATCTCTATGTAAAAGGAACCGGAGAAACGACAGGTGCCGTAAAAGCATTCTTCAAAGTGGAAGATTTATATGAAAGCTTCATCAATACGCAGACAGGGTTACCAAGCTTCTATGTCAGAAATGTACGTGAAGGAAGCTACCGCCAGCATTTTGAAACCGTTTTCAATCATGATAATAACACGTTGATTTTAACAGATAAAAAAACTCCGGCCAATGGTTCTAAAGTTTTAAAATCTGTGAAAGGCGTTCAGGATATGCTTTCATGCTTTTATTATTTGAGAAGTAAAAGCCCGGACGAATTGAAGGTGGGAACCATCATCAATATGAATGTATGGATTGATGATGAAATGTTTCCTTTCCAGCTTAAAGTAGTGGGGACAGAAAATTTAAAAACAAAATTCGGTACGATTAATTGTTTGAAGATTATTCCATCTGTGAAGAGCGGAAGAGTATTTAAAGAAAAAGAAGGAGTAACGATGTGGGTTTCCAATGATGCGAACCATGTTCCTATGCTATTGAAGGCGGAACTGGCAGTAGGCGCATTGAAAGCAAGCATTGATGATTACAAGAATGTAAAATATCCTTTAAAGTTCAGTAAATAACAATCATCCGTTTTTTTAAAGATACAAGCCTGTAACATTTACAGGCTTTTTTTATTTCTAAATGTAATAAATCCTTAACACCCGTTGTCTTTATTATAGAGGCAGCAATAATGAAGCTGCAGCATGTCAATACTTCAATTTTGCCGAAGTATGGGCATAAGAAACAGACACGTGTAAATTTTCAATAAGATCAGTTTTTAGTTACGTTTTGTTTCTTAGGTCAGTAATTAAAAACAAAAAACCTCCGGAGCTCCGGAGGTTTGATTTTTTATAATGTTTTGAACTGTTCCAGTGTTCTGATATCATTTTCAAAGAACATTCTGATGTCACTCATCTGGTAAAGAAGCATCGTAATTCTTTCAATTCCCATTCCGAATGCATATCCTGAATATTTCTCAGAATCGATATTCACATTTTTCAGTACAGCAGGATCTACCATTCCACATCCCATGATTTCCAACCATCCTGTTCCTTTTGTGATTCTGTAATCCGTTTCAGAGTTTAATCCCCAATACACATCAATTTCAGCACTTGGCTCTGTGAACGGGAAGAAAGAAGGTCTCATTCTGATTTTAGATTTTCCGAAAAGCTCTGTCGTAAAGAACTGAATCGTTTGCTTTAAGTCTGCAAAGCTTACATTCTCATCAATATATAATCCTTCAATCTGATGGAAAATACAGTGAGAACGTGAAGAGATTGCCTCATTTCTGAACACTCTTCCCGGAGATAAAATTCTGATTGGCGGTTGATTTTCTTCCATATAACGGGTTTGTACAGAAGAAGTATGTGTTCTTAAAAGAATATCTGGATTCTGCTCAATGAAGAACGTATCCTGCATATCTCTTGCCGGGTGGTATTCCGGAAGGTTAAGCGCCGTAAAGTTATGCCAGTCATCTTCAATCTCAGGACCATCTGCTACGGCAAAGCCAATCGATTTAAAGATTTCAATAATTCTGTTTTTTACCAGATTGATTGGATGTCTGGATCCCAATTCCAATGGAAAAGCAGGTCTTGTAAGATCTTCTTTTTCTAGTACCACAGAAGATGTTGAAGCATTTTTCAAATCCTCCAGTTTTACAGCCACTGCCTGTTTCAAAGTATTGATCTTTTGTCCGAATTCTTTCTTTTGGTCGTTAGGAACTTCTTTAAATTTTTCAAAAAAATCATTCAGAACCCCTTTTTTACCGTTGTACTTGATTCGGAAGTTTTCGATATCTTCCTTAGAGGTAGCATTGAAGCCGTTTACTTCGACCAGTAGTTCTTCTATCTTTTCTATCATTATTTTACCCTTTCAAAATGTTTTGCAAAAATACGACTTTTAAGTTGAATATTAAGTCCGTCATAAAAAAATCTGCCTCTTTTTCGGGAGGCAGACTTCAATCACTTATTTCACTTAAATAAAAAAATTATTTCTTTTCTAAAGCTTTAACGCTGATCTGAAGAGTCACCTCGTCTTTAATCACGCCGTTTTCAGCAGGAGCCTGGAACTTTACCCCAAACTCTTCTCTCTTGATATCTTTCGGCTCAGTAGCTACACTTACCTCTCCATCTTTTACAGAAACATTAGCTTTAAACTGAACAGGTTTTGTAATTCCTTTAATGGTTAAATTACCATCCAAAAGAGTATTATAATCACCTTCTGTAGCTGGAGTAACCTTTGTAATCTCATAAGAAGCTGTTGGGAATTTTTCAACTTCAAAGAAATCACCGCTCTTCAGGTGGCCATTTAATTTTCCTAAATCTTCCGGGCTGTCTTTCAAATCCACAGAAGTTAAAGAGTTCATATCAGCAACGAATTTTCCGCTTTCCAGTTTTCCGTCTTTCACCGTCACATCTCCACTTTCAAACCTGATAGTTCCAAAATGGCTCGTATTTTCAGATTTAAATACTTTATATCCCTTCCATTCAACCTTACTGTTTAGCGTATCCAAAGTGAACTGGCTACCTTCTTTAGTAGTCGTCACCTCATTACTCTCACTGGTCAGCGGTTTATCTTTTTTACAAGAAACCATTACAGCAGCAACAAATAATGCAGGAATAGCTATCGAAAACAGTTTTTTTCTCATTTTTGATTTATTTTTATTAGTTCCGCTAATATAATAAAAAAAATTGTGTTTTCATAAAAACCTTACATTTGTAATATGCTATTAGAAATAAACAATTTATTTTTCTCTCACAACAAAGAAAATCCCCTGTTTCAGAACCTTAACCTAAGGTTTGAAGAAAACAGAATTATAGCTCTTGCCGGAGAAAGTGGATGTGGAAAATCTACTCTTCTCAACCTGATTTATGGTCTTCTGGATTGGGAAAGCGGAGAAATTATTTTTAACGGTACAAAGCTTTTAGGCCCCAAAGGAAATCTTGTTCCCGGAGAGCCCGAAATGAAATTCGTAGCCCAGAATTTTGATCTTATGCCTTATGCTACAGTTGCTGAAAACGTAGGGAAATTTATTTCAAATATCAATTTAAAACAAAAAAAAGAAACGGTAACAGAACTTCTTGAGGTGGTAGGACTTCAGGAATTTGCGCATGTACTTCCTAAATATTTAAGTGGCGGACAACAGCAGCGGGTAGCTATTGCCAGAGCCCTGTCTGTGCTTCCAAAGCTCCTGATTTTAGATGAACCTTTCAGTAATCTGGATTTTCCGAGAAAAATTGAGCTCAGAGAAAGACTTTTCAGATATGTGAAGCAGCATGGAGTTTCTTTAATTATTTCCACTCATGAACTTCAGGATATCATGCCATGGCTGGATCAGATTGTCATTTTGCAGGATGGAAGACTGATTCAGAATGACAGTCCGGAGGAGACCTACAGAAATCCTTATAATTCTTATGTGGCAAAATTATTTGGAGAAGTGAATATTTTCAGTGAAGCTGAAGATTTCCAGCTTTCCAAATTTTCCTACTATCCCAAAGAAATAAAAATCACCGAAACGGGTCTTGAAGCCGAAGTTCTGGAAAGCAGATTTGCAGGAAATTATTATTGGAATAAATTGAGCGTAAAAGGAAAGGAACTTTTAATGTATACTGATGAGAAAATATCAGGATTTGTAAACATTTCGTTTACCTAAAAACTAGAGTACAAAAGGGTAAAACACCAAGGTAAATCATCATCAATTTCACCATTATACCTTTTCGTTATTCTACACATAACGTATACATTCACTTATACTTATCAACAAAAAAAATACAAACATAAGAATCTGTTATAAAACTTTTTCTTACATTTGTACTTCCAAAGTATAAGGAAATTTTTGGTTATTTCTCTTTCTGCCTTCCAGACGGACATTAGCAATCTTGCAATTAAGTCTTATGAAAGATTACACTGTCCAATTTTTTCCTTTTCTTATTTTTAGGCCATAAAAAAACACAGTTTTCTTACGCTTTCTTTACAAACTCTGACTTAAGAGCCATTGCCCCGAAACCATCAATTTTACAGTCAATATTATGATCGCTTCCTGGTCTAAGACGGATATTTTTCACTTTAGTCCCCGCTTTTACCGGTTTTGGAGCTCCTTTTACAGGAAGATCTTTTACTACCACTACAGAATCCCCATCCTGAAGTTCATTTCCATTCGAATCCAATATCTTTCCTTCGTTTGCCGCTTCAGAAGCAACCTCTGCAGGATCCCATTCGTAGAAACACTGGGAACATACCATCAAATTATCGCTTGGGTAGGTAAACTCAGAACTGCATTTTGGACAAAGTACTGTATCACTCATATTTTTATTTTTTGCAAAGGTAGAGCTTTTTAGAGGTTGAAGTCAAGAGATAAAGTTCAGTATAGTAGATAATAAGCACACGTCAACATTACACAATATAGTGAATTAATACAAATTAAATAAACTTGCCGCAAAGAAAATAAAGGATAATAATGAACAGTGTATATTTTGTTAGCAAAAATTTTTCATTAAGCAAAAACATAGGTTTATTCGTTTTAAAGTGAAAGGCTATTGTCAACAAATAAAAAATATAAATATTCGGAAAATCTTTATAAATTCAGCATTAAAATTTATTTCGACCCCTAAAAAAATCAATAAACAGGTTGACCTTGGATCAATACCATCAGATCACATTACTCCTTACTCAAAACGGCTCCAATTCCCAAACTACGAACTCAATCTTCAACTCTCAATTAAAAGTCGTATTTTTGCAGATTCAAACAGCGAAGCAAATTTATGGAACTTATTCACAGAAACTTGGCAATCGGGATTCACGATGCCTTACACGAAACATTTTTTGAGAAAAACAAATATGCAGATAAAGTTATTGAAAGACTTTTGAAGGCAAACAGAAAATGGGGAAGCCAGGACAGAGCCGTTGTTTCTGAAATTTTTTACAATATTATCCGTTGGAAAAAACGCCTTGAATACTATATGGGTGAAGGGGTAAAACCCAACAATATTTACAAATTGATTATTGCGTATTTACTTTGGAGTAAAACCAATTATAAAAAATTTGAAGAATTTGACGGAATCAAGATTGCCGACATTCTTACCAAACTTAAAAAAAATACTGTTCCTACAAAAGCAATAGAACATTCTATTCCTGAGTGGCTGGCTGAAACTCTTGAAAAAGAGCTGGGTGCCAAATGGGAAAGAGAAATGCTTGCTTTAAATGAGCAGGCTCCAACAGTTTTAAGAGCCAATTCTTTAAGAACCACCACCAAAGAACTTATTTCTGATCTTTCGGATGAAGGGGTTGTTTCTTTTCCTATTAAAAATTATCCTGATGCTGTTCAGCTGGAAGAAAAGAAAAATGTTTTCCTTACGACCGCTTTTAAAGAAGGATTATTTGAAGTTCAGGATGCCTCTTCTCAGAAGATTGGATATTTCCTTGATGTTAAAGAAGGACAAAGGGTTGTAGATGCATGTGCGGGTGCGGGAGGAAAAACCCTTCACTTAGCAGCCATCATGAAAAACAAAGGTCAGATTATAGCACTGGATATCTTTGAATGGAAATTAGCTGAATTAAAGCGCCGCGCAAAGAGAGCCGGAGCGCACAATATTGAAACCCGTATGATTGCTGATAACAAGGTGATCAAACGTCTTCATGAAAAAGCGGACAGACTTTTGATTGATGCTCCATGTTCAGGTCTGGGAGTTTTAAAAAGAAACCCGGACAGTAAATGGAAAATCGATCAGGATTTTATTGACAGAATTAAAAAGGAACAGCAACAAATCCTTCAGGACTATTCTAAAATGCTTAAAAAAGGAGGAAAAATGGTATATGCTACATGTTCTATCCTTCCTTCTGAAAACAACCTTCAGGTAGATGAATTCATCAAAAACAATCCTGGATTCAAAATGATTAAAGATGAAAAAGTAATGCCTAGTGAAGGCTATGACGGATTCTATATGGCTTTGATTGAGAGAATTTCTTAATCCAAACCCAACAAACAATACATAAAACTACTCTATTCTTTGGAGTAGTTTTTTTGTTTAAAACCCTTTTCAAAAAAATGTAACAATTTTTGTAACATTTCACCCCAATTGTCTACTAACTGTATAGATTAAAACTGTTTGATGCTGTAGAAAGTTTAAAATAACTTTGCAGTAAACTCACTTATTTATGCATATAAAAACTGCACTCAATTTTCTGGCTGTTTTCTTATACTGTCTGTTTTCTGCACAGACATATGAAATTCAGTACACAAGTTCATACAACGGAAAAACAACAGCTGATCAACCCTCAACAATAGTTTGGGTCAATGAAAAAGAAAATTTCATTCTCAACAGTGCGATCAAAGAACAAAAAAGCAGCTATCCCTACGAGATCACTAAGGTAGAAAAACCATCAAACACCATTGTTTCTTATGCTTTTTTAAAACCCGGATCGATTATCTCAACATCAGATGCTGAATCAGTAGGAAAACAGGATTTTGAACTCACCAATGAAACCAAAAAAATACTGGGCTATACCTGTAAGAAAGCAGTTACAAAGGTCAATTCAAACACGATTGAAGTCTGGTACACTCATGATCTCAAATTGAAAGGCGGACCTTCTGTTTTGGGGCAAAATTTGGGATTGGTTCTGGAAGTGGAGAGAAATAAAAACTCTTTAATTACCGCAGGCTCCATCAAAAAAATCAAGAATACCGGCATTGAAAATATTTTAAAAGGAAATATACAGACAACAGATCAGTTAGGATATAAAGACTTGCTTTGGAAAAGCAGATTTACCATACTGACTGTTTTTGAAAATGAAACCATCAACTTCTCTGATGCTTCAAAATCAGATGACCAGATAAAAAGATATGCCAACGGAACGATCATTCTGAAAAAAATAAAATTTCCTGCCATTACAGAAGGAGAAAATATTTTTGTAGAACTGAAACAGCAATCCAATGGAGATGCCTATGATAGAACCGGAACCGTATTCTTCATTCCACAGGATAAAGAAAAATCTTTTTTTGATGGATTGGAAAAAGGAGCAAAAACACTTCCTGTCTACGAAAATGGAAACGGAAAACAATATTACGGAGTAACTTCCACTGATCACTATAGCCCTGCTATGGAAATGATGCGATTCTTTACTGCATTTGGAATTCAGAAGTTCAATCATATTCAGCTTAAAGGAAAAACCTGGCAAACAATCAGTCCTTACCGACAGGATATTACAGAATTGAAACCTTCTTTATCAGGAAAAGAACTTTGGGTGGGAATATTTATTGGCAACTATGATAAAGGCGGCCATAAAGTAAGCCTGGATATCACCATTCATAAAAGCGATCAGACCGTTCATAAAAACAATATAGCAATTCCTTTGTTCAATACTTTAAATATTATGGAAATGGCCGGACAGGACTACTCCACGATGTTCAATAAGGACAAAGGACTTATGGTTAATTTCACTTTAAATAAAGATCTCAAAAACGCACAGCTAAAATATACCACAACAGGACATGGCGGCTGGGAAAACGGAGATGAATTTGTTCCTAAGACCAATTTTATTGTTGTGGATGGAAATCCGGTGTTTTCATTTGTGCCCTGGAGAACAGACTGTGGTTCTTACCGTCTATACAACCCTGCTTCAGGAAATTTCCAGGACGGGCTTTCATCATCTGACCTCAGCAGATCAAACTGGTGTCCGGGAACGGTAACCAATCCTAACTTTATCCCTCTTGGAGATTTGAAGGCAGGAAAGCATACCATACAGATAAAAATTCCACAAGGCCCTACAGAAGGAACAAGTTTCAGTTCATGGAATGTTTCGGGAGCATTACTTGGAGTTCAATAAAAACAAAACCTTCTTGCATGAGAATTGCAAGAAGGTAAAAACACAAATGATGAAAAAAAATTATTTCGAGCCACAAAGTAAGGAGTAAAATTCATATAATTAATTACCATAGATTAATAAATATGTCATTTTTATTTCGTATGTAAATTTCATCAATTCCGGCTCAACGAAAAAAATTAATCAAAAACATGTCAATCTCCACAAATAGTTAAAATCTTTAACTTTAAAATACAAATTGATTAAAAATTTTCGTTTTTAAATATTTTTTATTGTTATTTATAAACATCCCTTCTACTTTTGTTCCATAAATAATAAAAATCATGTGTGGAATTGTATGTTTATTCGACGCCAAGCAAAAAACTGAAGTATTAAGACCTCAGGTATTGGAAATGTCAAAAAAAATCCGTCACAGAGGACCGGATTGGAGTGGAGTTTTTCAGGATGAGAAAGTAATTTTTTCTCACGAAAGACTTGCCATCGTAGATCCTACCTCTGGAAAACAACCTCTATTTACAAAAGACGGAAAAGTAGTATTAGCGGTAAACGGTGAAATCTATAACCATAGAGAACTCAAAGAAGAATTTCCGGATTATGAGTTTCAGACTCAGTCTGACTGTGAAGTCATCCTTGCCCTTTACAGAAAATACGGAAAAGATTTTGTTGAGAAACTGAATGGAATTTTTGCATTCGCATTATACGACACTGAAAACGACATTTATCTTATCGCCCGCGATCATATGGGAATCTGCCCACTTTACCAGGGTTGGGATAAAAACGGAAACTACTATGTTGCTTCTGAACTGAAAGCTTTGGAAGGCATCTGCAAAAAAATAGAAACATTCCTGCCTGGACATTTTCTATACAGCCCTGACGGAACCGAGCTTCAGCAATGGTATACAAGAGAATGGGACAGTTTTGATCACGTAAAAGAAAACGAAACTGATATCTCAAAACTGAGAAAAGGTCTTGAAGATGCCGTACACAGACAATTGATGAGTGATGTTCCTTATGGAGTGCTCCTTTCCGGAGGTTTAGATTCATCGGTCATTTCAGCGATTACTGCAAAGTTTGCCCGTCAGAGAATTGAAAGCGGCGACACACAGGAAGCATGGTATCCGAGACTTCATAGTTTTGCTGTAGGACTTGTGGGTTCTCCGGATCTTGCAGCTGCTCAAAAAGCAGCAGAACACATCGGATCTGTTCATCATGAAGTTAACTTTACCGTTCAGGAAGGTCTGGATGCAGTACGTGATGTGATTTACCATCTGGAAACCTATGATGTAACGACTATCAGAGCATCCACCCCAATGTATCTTCTGGCACGGGTGATCAAGTCTATGGGAATTAAAATGGTACTTTCCGGAGAAGGTTCTGATGAATTGTTCGGTGGCTATTTATACTTCCACAAAGCTCCCAATGCAAAAGAATTCCACGATGAAACGGTAAGAAAACTGGGTAAACTCCATCTTTATGACTGCTTAAGAGCCAACAAAGCGTTGATGAGCTGGGGTATCGAAGGCAGAGTACCTTTCCTTGATAAAGAATTTATGGATATTGCCATGACTCTTAATCCGCAAGATAAAATGATCAATGCTGCTGAAGGGAAAATTGAAAAGTGGGTTTTAAGAAAAGCTTTTGAAGATCTCCTTCCGGATTCTATTGTATGGAGACAGAAAGAACAGTTCTCGGATGGTGTAGGATATTCATGGATTGACACCTTAAAAGAGGTTGCCGAAAAAGAAGTAACGGATGAGATGATGACAAACGCCAGATTCAGATTCCCGCTAAATACGCCTCAGAACAAAGAAGAATACCGATACAGAACTATTTTTGAAGAGCATTTCCCAAGTGAAACAGCAGCTGCTACCGTTCCATCTGTTCCGTCCGTAGCCTGTTCCACTCCTATTGCCTTAGAATGGGATGAAGCCTTCAAAAAAATGAATGATCCAAGCGGAAGAGCGGTGAAAGTGCATGAAACTTCGTACTAGAGGGGTTGATTAGTGAATAGTCAATCGTCAATCCGCTGCGCTTGTGAATTTGTTGCGTGATTTTCGGGTTGCGAGATTTGAGAGTAAAAGCAATCAATATGGAAGTATTTTCTAATATGTGGCTAAATCATTCACCATTCACTTTGCGAAGCAAAAATTCACCATTGATATTTAGTTTTATCGTATCAAACATCTAACTCCCTCAGTTATAATTTATCAATCCTGTAGCAATACAGGATTTTTTCTTGAATTAACAATAACAATATGGCATAATTTAACTGACAATCCAAAATAATATCTAATAAATAATTATATTTGGAAAACGAAAATATCAATTATAAAAAAATGAGAAGAAACCTTACTGTTTTATTTGTCTTATTATCCATAAGTTTTGCTTTTGGACAAGGAAAATACGGCAAATATCTGAATTCAAAGAAGCTTGCTTTGACTTATAAGAGTGTGAAAGATCAGGATAAAGATGACTACTACCAACAATACTATTGGCTTGTAAAAGCAGAGCAGCTGAAAACTTATCCTCACCTAAAGGATATCAAACCTATCGTTTTATATGAATTTGTAAAGTACGTAAACCCTCAGAATCCGACAAAAAAACTGGATGCCAGAGGTAAGGAGCTTAGAGCAACTGCAGAATTATCTTTGAATCAATATTTTAAAAACAAGAATTTTGAAAACAATTCTGTTTTAATGTACAACCTTGAAACCTATGTAGATCCTTCTAAAGGGTTATACTACACAAAGGTAGATCCTGAAAAGATTAAAGAACTGGTACCGAAAGAATTGTTTGCTTTCAACTCATTCAACAGAAATATGGGAGAAGAAAAAACATATTATCTTTGGGTAGATAAGAAAAAAGATGATCTGAACATTGTAGATATCATCCCTAGTGAAAAAGAAGACAAAGCTTTCTACACAAGACTAAAACAATATCTTCCAAGTTATAAGTTTTCGAAATATGTTCCTTCTGTAAAAAAAGGAAACAAATCTGATAAAACAGATATCGAATATTATTACATCATGCCATTTGAGCAGAACACCGATAACATCGAATACAAAACAAAGGATTTTAAAACTTTCATTTTAAGCCAGTACAGAAAAGCTGGTGATGAATGGAAAGGAGTAGAAAAACCTAGAAAATAAATCAAAAAGTCCTGTGAAATCTCACAGGACTTTTTTAATTTTATATGGATTTCTTTATCTAAAGATAGATCCCGCTTAAAGCAGGCAGGTTCTTCAAATAAAAATAAGTCTGGAAGTTCTTCTATCCAGCCTATACAAAATGACAGAAGCAAGCACACAACAGACATCCATAAAAAAAATACTACCACTTATTCTGGCTACCGCTATTTTTATGCAGATGCTGGATTCTACCATTCTGAATACTTCCCTGCCCTCTATTGCAAAAGATCTGAAAGAGTCTCCGCTTAATATGCAGAACGCCATCATCAGTTATGTTTTGACATTAGCCGTTTTTATGCCCGCCAGTGGATTTCTGGCAGACCGGTTCGGGACAAAAAAAATATTTATTTTTTCATTGGTACTGTTCAGCTTAGGTTCACTGTTTTGTTCCCTGTCTCAAAATCTTACTCATCTCGTTATTTCAAGAGTTATTCAGGGAGTTGGAGGAAGTTTGATGACTCCCGTCGGAAAATTGGCACTCATTAAAACTTTTGATAAGAATGAACTGCTTAAAGCGATGAACTTTGCCATTATTCCGGCACTTATCGGGCCCGTACTGGGACCATTAGTCGGAGGGTATATGGTAGACTACCTTTCATGGCACTGGATATTTCTGATCAATATTCCAATCGGTGTTCTGGGAATACTTTTAGGATTAAAATTCATGCCCAATTATAAATCCGATGATGTTGATTTTGATTTAAAAGGTTTCTTAATCTTTGCCGCCGCCTCTCTCCTGCTTTCTGTTTCATTGGAACTTTTTGGAGATATGCAGAATATTACTCCAGTTCTTGTCGTGTTTATCCTTGGTTTCTTATTCCTTTATTATTACTACAAACATGCTAAAAAGGGAGGACATCCTATTTTTCCTTTAAATCTGTTTCAGGTAAGAACTTTTCGCGTAGGTATTGTAGGTAATCTGGCTACAAGACTAGGAATCAGTTCCGTTCCGTTATTGCTGCCGCTGATGATTCAGATTGCCTACAAACAGTCTGCAGTAACTTCGGGCTGGATTATTGCTCCTATGGCACTAACAGCAATCTTCGGGAAATCATCCGTTATTAAAATCCTGGATAAATATGGCTATCGGCAGACTTTAATGGTCAATACATTCATCATCGGAACCTTGATATGCCTGCTTGCCATCCCTGATATACACACTTCCCTGTATTGGTTCGTTCCGATTATTGCAGTGTTAGGTTTTTTCAACTCGATACAGTTCACCTCCATGAACACCATTTCTATTGCCGATCTTCGAAATTTTCAGACCAGCAGCGGAAATTCTTTAATCTCCGTGAATCAACAGCTGGCTATCGGTTTTGGAATTGCATTTGGGCTGATTGTTTTAAAACTTTTTGAAAACACAGATCTTATCAAAGGAGAAATCCACAATGCATTCCGATATACTTTTCTTACCGTAGGTATATTGACAATTCTCTCAGGATTCGTCTTCAGAAGACTGCATATCTCAGATGGTAAAAACATGAAATCGAAGGAAGAATAGTTAAGGACAAAGGCAAAACTGCTATTTTGTCCGTTTAATTTTCCATTCATCACTCATACTACGAACTTAACACAGATCAATGCTTATCGTATATAAGTATGGTAATTTTGTTTACATAAATCAACAATGTGATGGCAACTAAAAAAATAGAAATCGTAGTATCTCCAAGACCTGCGCACTTTGTAGGCGATGGATTCAGGGTTCACAATTTTATTCCGGGAGTACCTGGATTGGATATGAAAAGAATGGATCCGTTCATTATGCTGGATTACAATTCGAAATTTCATTTCAATGGATCAGAAAGACCAAGAGGTGTGGGAGTTCATCCACACAGAGGTTTCGAAACAGTAACCATAGCCTATAGCGGAAAAGTAGAGCATCATGACAGTGCCGGCGGCGGTGGCGTGATTGGAGAAGGTGATGTTCAGTGGATGACTGCTGCCAAAGGAGTTCTCCATAAAGAATATCATGAAACAGAATGGGCAAAAGAAGGAGGAATTTTTCAGATGGTTCAGCTTTGGGTGAATCTTCCTGCAAAAGATAAAATGAGCTGCCCAAAATATCAGGCTATTGAAAACTCTAAAATGGAAAGAGTGGATCTAGGTGAAAATGGTTATGTAGAAGTAATTGCCGGAGCGTATAACGGTCATAAAGGGCCAGCCAGTACTTTCACTCCGGTTCATATGATGAATGCAAAACTTAAAGCAGGAGGAACAGCAGAATTTAATTTCCCTGCCCATTTCAATACTGCTGCTTTGGTGATTGAAGGAAGCATTACCATTAATGGAGAAGAAACCGTTAAAGCAGATCATTTTGCATTATTTAAAAACGAAGGTGAAACATTCACTATCGAAGCAAAAGAAGATGCTGTTGTTTTAATCATCAGCGGTGAGCCTATCAATGAGCCCATCTACCCTCATGGTCCTTTTGTGATGAATTCCAGAGAAGAAATCATGCAGGCTTTTGAGGATTTTAATACCGGAAAATTCGGATATCTGGAAGACTAGAAGATTTAAATTTATCTTAACCTTCAATTATTCCTTTTTTTATTAACTTTATATAATGGCAAACCTTATAGGTTTTAGAAATCTATAAGGTTTAGCTTTTAATTCTGTTTTACTGTAGAAACAGAATTCTTTTAACACAAAATATTATGAAACCAGAATTCGAAAATATACCTCTTGTAAAAGCGGAAAAAAGATTTGAAATAGAAGTCAACGGACATTACGCATTCATTGATTACCGTGAGACAACACATCAGATTGCTTTGGTACATACTGAAGCAGAGCCTGAACTGGCGGGAACAGGTGCCGCGGCTGCCGTAGTAGAGAAAACGTTGAATTATATTGAAGAAAGCGGGAAAAAGCTTCTTCCATTCTGTCCGTATGTTTTTGCTTTTATCAAGAAGCATCCGGAATGGAAACGTATCGTGGATGAGAAATTTGAAGGATATGACAAACTTTAAATTTCAGAGGAACCACTCAATTTATTTTAAATAACATTTAAACAGCATCACACTATCATGTCAAATATCGGACTTATTATTGAAGAAAAAGCAGCAGATATCGGAAATTTCCTGGTAGGAAGACTCCTTCCTTTCCGTGAAAAAAGAGCAGTTGGCCCTTTCGTTTTTATTGACCACATGGGACCTTCAGAATTAAAAGATTATCAGAATCTTGATGTTCCGCCTCATCCGCATATCGGTTTATCTACGTTAACTTATCTTTTGGAAGGTTCTATTTTCCATAGAGACAGTATCGGAAGTGCTATAGAAATAAAACCGGGTGCCGTGAATTGGATGACTGCCGGAAAAGGAGTTGTACATTCAGAAAGAACACCTGAATATTTAAGACACAGTGATAAGAGACTTCACGGATTCCAGATCTGGGTAGGACTTCCAAAACACCTTGAGCAGTCGGAGCCTACTTTTCATCATATTGAAGCTGATGATATTCCGGTTTGGGAAGAAGATGGCATTCAGTATAAATTAATTGCAGGTGAAGCATTTGGAAGAACTTCTCCGGTTCCGGTACACAGCAAATTATTTTTTCTTGAAATCAAAACAAAAGAGGCGAAGAAAATAAGTATCGGAAAAGACCTTTATGGAGAAGCTGCCATGTATGTTCTGGATGGAACCGTTAGCACAGAAGGAAATTCTTATGGTTCAAAACAGCTGATGATCGCTAAAGATACAAAGCTTTGCGAATTTGATATGAGCGAAAACGGAACAGTTTATCTTTTTGGTGGCGAACCCTTCGATGAAGAACGTTTTATATTCTGGAATTTCGTTAACTCTGATAAAGAATTACTTGATCAGGCCAAAGTAAACTGGAATGATCAGAATCATGATGCCTTCCCTTTGGTTCCGGGTGATGACAAAGAATATGTTCCGCTTCCCAAGGCTATTTTAAACAGAAAATAATTTCAGTTCAGATTATCTACCATGAAAATATTAGCTTTTGCCGGAAGTACATCTTCCACTTCAATCAACAGAGAACTTGTAAAGTTTGTTCTGAAAGATTTTCAGGATGAGGAAATCAATCTGATTGACCTCAACGATTTCACCATGCCTGTTTTCTCTGTAGATCTTGAAAAGAAAGGGTTTCCGGATGAAGCCCACAAGTTTTTAAAAGTCATTGAAGAATGTGATGTCATCATCTGCTCTCTTGCAGAACACAACCGTTCTTACAGTGCCGCTTTTAAAAATGTTTTTGACTGGTCTTCAAGGATTAATGTAAAAGTATTTCAGAATAAACCAATGCTTCTGATGAGTACCTCTCCAGGAGGTTATGGCGGAGGAAATGTAATGAATACCGCGAAAACATTTTTCCCACAGTTTGCAGCAGACATCAAGGATACTTTTTCATTACCTAAATTTTATGAAAACTTTGATATGGAAAGCGGAGTCATCAATCCGGATATGCTGAATGATTTGAAAGGAAAGATACAAAACTTTAAAAATCAGGTTAAAACGAATGACTAAAGGAAGACTTGAGGCCTTCAGTGACGGTGTTCTTGCTATTATTATCACCATTATGGTACTTGAACTGAAAGTACCGGAGGGAAATAGCTGGAGCAGTCTCAAACCTCTTCTTCCTAAATTTTTAGCCTATATTTTCAGTTTTATCTATGTAGGAATCTACTGGAATAATCACCATCATTTGTTTCAGACCGTAAAGAAAGTAAATGGCAGCATTCTTTGGGCCAATCTTCACCTTTTGTTCTGGCTTTCTCTGATGCCTGTTGCTACAGAATGGATCGGGACTACAAGTTTTGCCAAAAATCCTGTTGCAGTCTATGGAATTGGCCTCATTATGTCAGCCATTGCTTACACCATTCTGGAGCATGTTATTATCCGGTGTGAAGGCGAAGAATCAAAGCTGAAAGAAGCCATTCATTCAAAATATAAAGAATATATCTCTATTGTATTTTATGTCCTGGGAATCGCTACTTCATTTTTTTATCCTTATATTGCCATAGGTTTTTATTATATCGTGGCTCTTATATGGCTGATTCCGGACAGAAGAATCGAAAAAACATTAAAAGAAAATTGATATGGAAACACACGAATATCCCAACGGTAACATCACCGTCATCTGGCAGCCTCAAAAGTGTATCCACTCGGCTGTATGTGTAAAAACACTTCCAAAAGTCTACAACCCTAAAGAAAGACCTTGGATAAAAGCAGAAAACGCAAGTCCTGAAGAACTTAAAAATCAGATAGATCTATGCCCATCAGGGACATTAAGTTATAAATTCAATACAGAAAAATAATGGCGGTAACCGTAAAAGCAAGTTTAGGAAAAACAAAATATTATACAGAAGTCACTGCCGGAGAAAATAAGATCATTACGGATGAGCCGATTGATAAAGGCGGACAGAACAAAGGTCTTAATCCCATGGAAATTCTGGCGACATCACTGGCAAGCTGTACAGCAGCTACATTGAGAATGTATATTGAAAGAAAAGAATGGGATGTGGAAAACATCAATGTAGAAGTAGAGCTTGAAAATTTTCCCTTAACAAAAAGAGCAGTTTTCAAAAGAGACATCAGCTTTGAAGGTATTCTGGATGATGAGCAGCGAAAAAGACTGCACACCATCGCAGATGCATGCCCTGTTCATAAAATACTAACCAACGATATAGAAATACTAACTAAATTCTCATAACATGATCGAAGTAAAACAAAACAACGACGACAAACACGGAAGTTTTGAAGCTTTCATAGATGGAAAACGCGCAGGAATGATGACGTATACCTGGGCCGGAGAAGAAAGATTTATTATAGACCACACCGAGGTGGAAGAAGCTTACAACGGAAAAGGAGTAGGCAAGGAAATGCTTCTGGCTGCAGTGGATTTTGCCAGAAAAAATGAGAAGAAGATCATTCCTCTCTGTCCTTTTGCGAAGGCAAGTTTCCAGAAAAGTGAGGAACTTCAGGATGTTTTAGTGAATTAGTCACTGTTTCCACTCTTACAATACAACCCTTTCAGAGAGATTTCTGGAAGGGTTTTTATTTTGAATTAAAAATATTCAATCATCAGAATTTGCTTTGAAAACAACAGTATTTCAAATTCATGATTCCCGACTGATCTTTTTTATATATTTGCTAAAATTTAAAAATCAAGAATGAATCCAGGAACTATCCTTTTGTTATTTGTTTTCGTCTATTTTATCGGCCTTTTGGTAATTTCTTATTTTACCAGCCGGAATTCTGATAACCAGTCATTTTTTATTGGTAACAAAAAGAGTAAATGGTGGCTCGTAGCATTCGGAATGATAGGAACCAGCTTAAGTGGGGTTACTTTTATTTCAGTTCCCGGAACTGTGGGGAAAATGACCGGTTCCGAATATATTTACGGAGGTTTTGAGTACTACATGATGGTGATCGGGTTTTTCATCGGATATTTTATCGTTGCCGCCATATTGCTTCCTCTTTATTATAAGATGAACCTGACCTCAATCTATACCTATCTGGGAAAAAGATTCAATGTGGAAGCCCATAAAATTGGTTCTATATTTTTTATTATTTCAAGGGCAATTGGTGCTACGGCAAGATTATATCTGGTAGTAAACGTTTTACAGATATTCTTACTTGAAGGATTAGGAGTTCCATTTTGGGTAACTTCTCTGGTACTTCTGTTGATGGTACTTCTGTATACTTTTGAAGGAGGGGTAAAAACGATTGTCATTACCGATACCCTGCAGACTTCTTTTATGATCATCAGTCTTGTAGCTTGTATTGTTTTTATTTTATCCAACCTGAATTTATCATTTGGTGAAGCCTATACCATTCTGGAACAGAAAAACTATACTCACTTCATTAATTTTGATCCCAATTCCAAAACCTTTTTCCTGAAAACCATTCTGGGAGGAATCTTTATTACGATTGCTATGACTGGGCTGGATCAGGAAATGATGCAGAAAAATATCTCTGTAGATAATCTTAAAAATTCAAAGAAAAATATGCTGACCTTTGCAGGAACACTTCTTATTGTGAACCTTGCATTCTTGTTCCTGGGTGGATTATTATACCTTTTTGCATTACAGCACGGCGCTGAATATGGAACGATAAAAGCTGAAACAGTAACGAATATTTTCGGATTCAAAGATGCCGCAGGAAATATTAAAAATGTAATGGGAGACGACCTTTTCCCTGCTTTATCACTTCAAGGGTATTTCCCAATGGCTATTTCCGTTATTTTCATCATTGGATTAATTTCAGCATTGTTCCCGTCTGCGGATGGAGCCTTAACTGCGGTAACGAGTTCGTATTGTGTAGATTTACTAAACCTTAATGAAGATAAAACCAAAACTGAAAAAGAAAAGAAACGTCTTCGTATGAAAGTACATTTGATTTTCACGGTAGTTTTCTTTATCCTGATTATGGTCTTCAAAGCATTGAATGATAAATCTATCGTTTATCTGATCATGGAAATTGCAGGATATACTTACGGACCGCTTTTAGGTCTTTTCGCCTTTGGAATTTTCACGAAGTTTCAGATTTCCAGAAAATATTCAATTCTTACCGTTACTCTTTTAGCACCTATACTTACCTATTTCATCAATCTGGCTGTTACCACTTATACAGATTATAAAATCGGTGTAGAGCTGATTGTTCTAAACGGATTACTCACCTTCATTGGTTTGTGGCTGGTAAAAAACAAACAACATTTAAGGGTTGTTTAATCTTATAAAAAAGGCTGTCCTCAAGATGAAGACAGCCTTTTTATTGTAATCAATGGAGTGAAATAATTATTCTTTAATCCACTTGATGGTTTTCTCTGTATTCTTAGATTTAACTTTAATCAGATAATCTCCTGTAACCAGGTGAGACAAGTCAAAAGTACCTGTTTTATCATGATTCAATTTGTTGTTAGTCTGTGTGAATACTAATTTTCCGCTTACGTCATATACGGTCATATCATATACTTCGTTTGAGTTGGTAAATTTAATATTCAGAATTCCTTTGCTTGGATTAGGATATAATACAAATACATCTTTGTTTGTAGCCGTTTCATTCACACCCAATGTCTGGGTAATGGTAAAGTTTATAGGATTAATATTGTAGAAAACATTGGTCTCTGCTGCAACCATAATTCTAGCCTGTGTCGTACTTACGTTAGGAAGGGTAATGGTTTCAGAACCGTCGTTCGGAGTGGAACCCAGAATCAGTGTAGGATAAGTAAGACCTCCATCTGTTGAAAGGTAAATATTTACAGTAGCTGCATTCACAGGGAAAGCAGTTGTATTCGCCACATCCCATGTTATTGTTTGAGTAGAATTACCTGCCCAGCTTACCGCTGTTGTAGGTGCAGTTACATTAAACGGTCCGGAATTTCCATCAACAGTAATGATAGCATCATCGTTGGCCACTCCTGCACAGCCTGGATTATTATCTCTTACCGTCAGCCTGAACTCCATCGTTCTTGCATAAGCCGGCCTAACTTCTCCTTTGGAAACCGTACCGTTGATTACATCAGTAAGTTTCGGAAAATATCTGTAAGGAACGGTTACCGGCACATATGATCTGAATATAGCAGCATTTCCTGTAGGTGCATTCCAGTCACTTGCCGGGCCTACATCATTCTGTTCCCAGCTGTAAGTAAGTGGATTATTATCTATATCTGAAGCAGATCCTTCTAACCTGAACGGAGTACTCTTAGGGATGGTATAATCACCTCCTGCATTTACAGTAGGAGCGAAATTATTGGTTGGAAGGGTAACCTGACATGTTGTTGACTGAACCTTCGTTGTGATAGACTGGTATGATTTGGTATGGAAAGTTGGAATACTGTTAGGTGCTAAATTATTTGTGCTTCCACAAATTCCTGCATAGGCCATGATGGTAATTCCGCTTCCAGGTTCTACAGCATTGGCTGCACTGCGGTTTCCTCCGCCACAGCTTCCGGTAGTTGCATTAAAAGTATGCGGACCTCCAAACTGATGCCCTACTTCATGCGCCACATAATCAATATCATAAGGATCTCCTACAGGGTTAGGTGAACCCGTAATTCCTCTTCCTTTATTGGAGTTGTTACAGATTACCCCTAATCCTGCTAATCCGCCACCTCCGGTACTGAAGGTGTGTCCAATATCATAATTGGCATTTCCTATCAGTAAATCGATCTGAGTCTGGCTTTCATTGATTAGTGTACTGGCATTATTATTTCCGTTAAATGGATCTGTCGTTGCATTTGTAAAGACTACATTCGCTTCACTATCCACTAATACGAGCCTTGAAGCAACTTCCTGCTCATATACTCCATTCACTCTGTTTACAGAAGTTACAATAGCAGATAAGGTTTGTGCCACTGTAGGAGTAGCTGTACCCGTTGCCGCTACCGCATATTCTCCAGTACATGCAACCGCAAACCTGAAAACTCTAATTTGAGTTCCTACGCTTGGAGCTGTGGTTTTTTGAGCGTTTTTTTTTCCTAGCGGAATATCATCTTCATCCTTTACTCCGCATGATCTTGGATTTTTATCAATCAAATCACTTTTTTTGTAAATGATATAATTGTTGATATCTAATTTTGCATAAGGATCAATGTAAGTATCTCCTTCTACTACAGATTTGATCTGAGCATGGAATCCCAGTTCTGTAAAATCAAGTTTTAGGGTTGCATATTTGTCATCAATTCCCTGTCCTGTAAAAGTGACAATCTGAGGAAACTGGCTGGCTAATCCAGGAGCCATCACTGAAGACTTCCAGATTCTGAATTTTGCTTTCGTACCGTCAGGCATTGGCAATACAATGATTGGAGCATTGTCTTTACGGTCACTGTCTTTTAGTTCAGGAACTGAATTAAAATAGCTTTTCATTCCCGCTACATCCAGTGTATAAGTCAATGACTTTTCCGGCTGTACTGTTCTGTTTTTAGAATCTGCTTTAATGGACCTCTCACTGATTACCGTAAAAAAGTCCTGAGCTTTCCCTGAGGAAACGGATATAATGAATATCCCCAAATAAAATAATTGTTTAATTTTCATATATAATGGTATGTAATTTTTATTAATTCAAACATTCAGACCAAAAATCAAAAAATAATTAGTTAAATGTTTATAATTCAAGATTATTTGAATTATAAAATTAGTTAAATTAATCTAAATACCACATATGAAAATTCAAAAAAAATCAATGTTTGTTTGCGAAAAATCAACGATCCAGCTATTACAAAGCATTCACGGTAAAAAAATATTTTTTAGTTTTTTCCTTCATTAAAATAACTGATTTTATAGACTTTTCTATTTTAATTATCTTTGATCCGGACGGCATTAACCAAATACAAAATTTAACAGAATAAAAAAAACAAAATTTAAAAAACTATGAAAAAAGTTATTACAATTTTCGTACTTCTATTAATATTCAATTTTATGAATGCTCAGGAAAATTTTGAAGTATCCACATTAAGAATCGGACCGTTTAAAGTCTTTATGCCCAAGGTTGAAGCTGAAAAAATTGCGGGAACAAAACTTACTCACTCAAGTGGAGACAAAAAAAACAGGGTAAATTATAATGGCGAAACCATCCAGATTGATCTTTTTGACAACTACATCAATGAAGCTAATCCGAGTGTTCCTTCTATTACTTACATGACGACCACCAGTAAAAAATTTAAAACAAAAAGCGGAATCGGAGTTGGAAGTACCCGAGATGATCTTATCAATGCCTACAGAAATTATCCCAACTTCAGCGTACGTCCGGATTGGGATAAAAATGATAAAACGATTAAAGATTCCGGTTATTTCAATATTGAAGACAGTCAGGCAGGAACGTTATTAAGCTTTAAATTTGTTAACAATATTGTTACCGAAATCTCCGTTTACCTCAATGAAGGCTGTTAAAAGCAGAAAAATATTCAATTCAGTCGAAATCCGGGTTTTTATATCCGGATTTTTGCATTTCCATAAGCCGGTAAAAAATTGTAAATTCGCATGCAAATAAATCAGATATAATGAGTAAAAGTATCGAAGAGTTAAAAACTCTTACTACGCAGATCAGAAGAGACATTTTAAGAATGGTTCACGCTGTAAATTCAGGACACCCAGGTGGTAGCTTAGGTTGTACAGAGTTCTTTACAGCACTTTATGGAAAGGTAATGAACTATAAACTTCCTTTCACCATGGAAGGCAAAAATGAAGATCATTTTTATCTATCAAACGGGCACATTTCTCCGGTATTCTACTCTACTTTAGCAAGATTTGGTTTCTTCCCTGTAGAAGAACTTAAAACTTTCAGAAAATTAGATTCAAGATTACAGGGACACCCTACTACTCATGAAGGGCTACCAGGAATCAGAATTGCTTCAGGTTCTCTTGGGCAAGGACTTTCTGTAGCATTAGGTGTAGCGGAAGGTAAAAAACTAGATGGTGATCAATCTCTTGTTTACTCTCTTCACGGAGATGGTGAGCTTCAGGAAGGTCAGATCTGGGAAGCATTGATGTATGCTGCTGCTAAAAAAGTAGATAATATCATCTCTACTATTGATTACAACGGACGTCAGATTGACGGAGATACAGATGATGTATTAAGTTTAGGAAATCTTCATGCTAAATTGGAAGCATTCGGATGGATTGTGTTGGAAGAAAAGAACGGGAATGATCTTGAAGCTGTGATTGCAATCCTTGAGAAAGCAAAAACAGAAACTGGAAAAGGAAAACCGGTAGCCATCCTTCTTCATACAGAAATGGGGTACGGAGTTGATTATATGATGGGATCTCATGCTTGGCATGGTAAAGCTCCTAATGATGAGCAGTTGGAAACAGCATTCAAGCAATTGTACCTAGAAGCTCCGGCTGATTATTAATTATAAATGATAAATGATGCCCGTAGAACTTTAAAATATTGTTAATCTGCTGTCATCTATCAATGATCAAAAACTTTAGTAAAAATGAAATATACATATACAGAAAAAAAGGATACTCGTTCAGGATTCGGAGCAGGATTAGCGGAACTAGCTGACAAAAATCCTAATGTAGTAGCACTTTGTGCAGACCTTATCGGTTCTTTGAAAATGGAAAAATTCATTGAGAAGGCTCCTGAAAGATTCTTTCAGATTGGGATTGCAGAAGCGAACATGATGGGAATTGCTGCAGGTCTTAGTATTACAGGAAAAATACCTTTCACCGGAACTTTTGCTAACTTCTCTACTTCAAGAGTATATGACCAGATCCGTCAGTCTATCGCTTATTCTAACAAGAATGTAAAAATCTGTGCATCTCACGCAGGTCTTACTTTAGGTGAAGATGGAGCAACACACCAGGTTCTTGAAGATATTGGGATGATGAAAATGCTTCCTGGAATGACAGTGATCAATACTTGTGATTATAACCAGACAAAAGCGGCTACATTAGCCATTGCAGATTTTGAAGGTCCTGTATATTTAAGATTCGGAAGACCTGTAGTTCCTGTATTTATCCCTGAAGATATGCCTTTCGAAATCGGAAAAGGAATTTTACTTCAGGAAGGAACTGATGTAACAATTGTTGCAACAGGACACCTTGTATGGGAATCTCTTGTGGCTGCTGATGAGCTTGAGAAGGAAGGTATTTCTTGTGAGGTAATCAATATCCACACTATCAAGCCTCTTGATGAAGAGATCATTTTAAAATCTGTTGAAAAAACAGGTAAAATTGTAACAGCTGAAGAGCACAACTACCTGGGTGGTTTAGGAGAATCTGTTGCAGGTATGCTTGCAAGAAAAAGACCTACAAGACAGGAATTTGTAGCAGTAAACGATACTTTCGGAGAGTCTGCAACTCCTGCTGAACTGATGAAGAAGTATAAAATTGATTCTACTGCAGTAAAAGAAGCTGTAAAGAGAATTTTAGCTTAATCTAAGCTATTCTATATAGATAAAATCCGGCGGTTTCTTCGAAACCGCCGGATTTTTGTTTTGAAGATTAACCACTCTCTCCAGAGGAAGGAAATGGTTATACCTCCATTTTTCATTGTATTAGTTTTTACCCTTCATTATTATTGTTCCGATTGCTGATTCAGAGGAATTCCAACAGTGATTAAAACAGGACATAAGATTTTTTCTATATATTCATCTTCTCTTCTCTGTGAAGCTTTCGAACCAGAAAAATAATTACTGATTCTGTAGTTTTTCACAAACTGATTTCTCTTTTTACCGATGGAATAATAATATCCACCTCTTTCATCATTGACAAAATAGGTCATTTCATCAAAATTCATCAGTTTTTTAGAGAGTAAAAGCTTTCTGTAAATACACTTCTCTGATTTATCAAAAATATATTTCACAGGAATTCTGAAGAAAAGATCAAACAGGAAATAGATCATATAAATACTCCATAATCCCATTGCAATTTTAAACGGATCACCGGACATCTTATCCATAAAATAGTAGATAATCACAGGAAGTGCTATCACTCCCAATACCAGCCATCCTATTAAGATGCGCAGGAAATTATAATTGGGCATAAAGCTTATTTCACTTCCGTTTTCTTCAAACTTATAACGGTCTCTGATGTCCATTTTCAGGATTATTAATGTTCATAATATCCTCTGTCTCATTGACCATCTTCTGTATTCCTTTCTGGGTAAGGGCCTGTCCAATCGTAAGGTGTTTTTCTTTACCATCAACCTCAAAGTAAATGGACAACACCACATTAGTTGTGATAAAACCCAGATATTTTGTAGCCAGCACATGGAAATTCCTGAAGTTTTCTAAAGGATATGTTCTTGCTGGGACAAAAATCGTATGCTTTCCCGTAATGGTCATTTGATCCATATCAATAATGAATTTCTTGGTAAAGAAATTAATCATAATAAGGGCTACCACAGCAATAATGACATAACTGACAGTTCTTGCATTATTAAAAATAAGTCCTGCAATAATTAGAAAAATAATACAAAGCACAGTTATAAATACCGGCTGATTTTTAAAAATATATTGGTTTCCTTCTTGTTTATAAAATTGATAGTTGTTCATAATTAATGTAATTGTTATTTATATTTTGGTTAAAGATCTAGTTACTATAAAAAGTAGTTATAGAGATTGCAGTTGATAAGAGGCTTCTGAGACAATTATTTTATCAGGCTTCATATGTATATATTTAAAGTGTTTTTTTAATTCGTCATACTTTTAATTGCCCCAGGTAGCCATCCAGTCCAGATATTCATTTTTGTATTCATTATCATTAAGCCTAATGATAAGATCTTTCAGGTCTTTTTCCTCAAACTCATAATCTGAAACAGTGAAAACCAGGAAAATATCTTTGCCTGTTATCTTTGTGAAAAAGTTTTCATTTTTAAGTTTTTCCAGTACTTCAATACAGGTGGAATATAACTTATTCTGAAAACCATCAAACCATTGATCGTCATCATCATGTTTAGTAAGTTCCTCTCTCAACTGAGTACAGATTTCACCGAACTCTTTATCGGCACCTTCCATTTCAAAGGTCCATTCTGCCGGTTCATATTTATAATAAAGAGCATCTTCTTCATCTGCATTTTCTATTACTTTCATTGTATTGACAGCGGGACATACCGTCATTGCTCCCTCATCACTATAGAGTGCAAAACTATAAATCCCCTCTGCACCATGCTTTTCATACACTTCTAAAAAAGCTTTCTTAGCAGCGTTTTCAATCTGCTGTTTCAAAATTTCAAAATCCATACTTCTTTTCTTTTTTAAAATGGGCGGTAAAATTACCTTTATCCTGTCAAATCAGCTCATTATATTCTTAAAAGGGCTGGTCAAATTCGTGATTATGGCTATCCTATTTTCATCATTTTATGATGAACTGTTTTATTATTCATGAAATATCTCTTGCTGATCCATCGTAAAAGTATTATAACCCCAGATATAGAAATCTCAAATATTATCCGATAAATGAAAATTTATCTTCAACCATTTTCCCAATTATTGGTAAAGGTTTTTCAACATCATTAGCTGCATTAATGATTCCGATAATCATCAATACCAAAGGAATACATCCCAATATCCCAAGAATTCCAATTTTGGTCGCCATCAACAGAATATTGAGAATGATGAACAATACAATTGAAAAAATTACCAGTCCCAACGACTGCTTCAGATGATACTTTAGAAAGCTGCTCGATTTTTCTTTTCCGATGATAAAGGAAATCAGCCATCCGAAAAGCGTAATGTAAGAGACAATAGATAAGGTTTTGTTGTCCATAGCGGTAAAATTTTTAATTAATATTCTTTGATTTTTTCCGGCCCAAAATTGCAGAAGAAAAATGTCACCACAGTTATTTCTGTAACTACAAAACATCTTCAACTCAAATGGATAGCGACTACAAAACGTCTACAAAAACAAATAAAATACTGATTATCAATAAAATAAATACAATCATTATTTCTGATTTTTTAATTCGGAAATTGACAGGTGTCTACAATTTTTGTACTTTCACCCTATGAAATTAAAGTACTCACTTTTATATTGTATACTTTTTATCTGCACCTTATATCCCGCACAGAATACATTTATTGATGGTCTTAAAATTCAATTGAGAGAAGACCCTATTTCAACTGCAGAAAAGTTCAAAATTTACAATGAGCTTACAGAATATTACAGAGTCAGTGATCAATACGAGACAGCCGAAAAATATGTTCAGCAACAGCTTGAGCTCGCTAAAAAGGAACAAAATTATGCTGAAGAAATAAAAGCGCTTACCCAAAAAGGAATTATTAAGCTCAATCAGTCTCAGTATGATAAGGTTCCTCCTATCATCGATGCTGTGAATGAAATTCTTCAAAAGACTAATAATAAAACAGCAGCATTATATGCCCATTATCTGAATATCTATTACAGCAATGCTCTTGGCGAACCTGAAAATATCATCAAACTCATTCAGAAAGCTCTTCCACTGGTTGAAAAACAGCCTTCAGAGATCATGCTGAATGCAAAGCTTAATTATCTTCTCTATGGAGTCTATACAGAATGGAATGATGCTGAAAATGCAACCAAATACGCCAAAAAATCCATTGAGCTTGCTGAAAAATCAGGAAATAAAAACCTGTTGAGTTCAACCTACTCTGCTCTGGCCGTATGTTATTCTTTTCGATATGAAAAAACCGGAGACTTAAAAGATCTGAAACCCGTCATAGAAATGTGTAAAAAGGCAGCAGCCCTATATCGTCAGTTTCCGGGGCATGTTTCTGCCCATGTACAAGCTATGGCATTGCTGAATCTTATCAATTATTATTTGAATTATCCTGTCATGACTCCGGAAGTAAGTTCGGAAATTCAGAATAATGCCAACGAAATATTGGCTCTTACTCAGCATACGACCCATAATCAGGGTATTCAGGCAGGAGCACTTGGAGTATTGAGCAATCTTGCATCAAGGGATCAGAATGATGCTTTATCAGAACAATATCTTCTGAAAGCTGAACAGATTCTTCTTACTCAAAAACCGATGTATTACCATGTCATGATCAATGTTGTAGAAGGCCTTGCTCAATTGTACGCAAAGCAAAAAAATTATCAGAAAGCCTATCAATACGAATCAAGAGTAACAGAATACAGTAATCTTCTCTTTGATGAAGGGCAGGCTGAAACTGCCAAAAGACTGGAAGCTCAATATCAATCTCAAAAAAAAGAATCTGAGCTCAGAGCTCTTACTGAAAAAACGGCCAGTCTGAAAAAAGAAAAACTGCTATACATCGGTTTGGGAATCATTGGGTTGATTGGGGCATTTTTCATGTTCCGTTCTTATCATTTTAAACTGCGGTATTCTATAGAAAGAGAAAATAAACTTGATACGGAAAAACATGAAGCAGAAATGCAGATTAAGCTTCAAAAGGAAGAACAGGCCAGATCAAAGGCTGAGCAGGAACTTCTTACGCTTCAACAGCAAAAACTTCAAAGTGAGGTATTGGCAAGTCAGCTTCATATTCAGCATAAAAATGAAGTTCTGCAACAGCTTCAGACCCAACTCTCTGATACTGATATTAATATCCAGCAGATGGTAAAGGGAGAAAACCGTGTAGATAATGATTTTGAAAAGATCAGATTTACCATTCAGGAACTGCATCCGGATTTTTTTAAAAATATCAATGAAAAAACCAAACAAAAATTGACTGCCCTGGATTTGAAATACTGCGCCTATATTTATCTGGGAATGGATACGAAACAGATTGCCAATCTCCTTAGCGTAGAACCCAAAAGTGTAAGAATGACCAAATACCGCCTTAAAAAGAAGTTCGGTCTGGATGAACATACTGCTTTAGAATCTTTTTTTCAGGGAGTAATTCTCTGAGTAACCAGCAATTTTTAATACGAATTCGTAGCGGCAAACGATACCACAGCATCTGTGAAGAAGTATAAAATTGCAGCTGCAGTGAAAGATGTTGTTAAGAGAATTTTAGAGAAATAATTTTTATTTTAAGAATAAAGTAAAGCATCCTGTTTAGGACATCCTGCAAAACGCAGAAATAAATACCATAAAACAATATTAAAATATAATTTATTTCAGTTACACAAGTCTAAAAAAACCAACACAATCAATTGAATATCAATAAATAAAATTTTAAAATCATATAATTATTCATATTTTTGGGAAAAACAAAATGTATGAAAAAAGCTACTTATAGGGATAGAGAAAAGGCCGTTGATATATTATGTCAGGCATTTATGGATGTTCTTATTCCCAACTCTATAAACTTTGTTATAAATACATCTGGAAATAGATATAAACGCTTGAAAGCATTAATGGAATTTCAGTTCGACTTATCTATGTTTGATGGAAATGTATTTTTAAGTGATGATGGCAAAGGATGTATTTTATACTTAAACAAAACTGGGTTTAGCTTAAAAAAGCTATTGCTGGAAATCAAATTATTATTTGTTTCTGTTGGAATAAGTAATATGTTTAAAGTTTTAAGACGAGAAAAGCTTTTGAAAAATTTTCATCCTAACGAAAAATTTATTCATTTATGGTTAATGGCTGTTATTCCAAATGAACAAGGAAACGGTATAGGGACAAAACTATTAAACGAATCATTAGAACGTTATACAGGTGAATTAATTTACATAGAAACTACAACTGCTGAAAATCTTACTTTTTATACTCGGAATGGATTTATCATTTTTCATGAAACATTTGAGTTAGACTACCCTCTTTATTTTTTAAAACATGTTTAATACTGAAATGAACTTTAGTACATTTCTTTATATATTGATATTTGTACTATTAGTTATAATTGTTGCCATACAACTTACTTTGTATTGGAAAAGAGAAGACAGAAAATTTTATTTAAAATTTATAGGATTTATTGTTTCCGGCTTAATTTATAATTATGTAGAAGGATTACTGCCCGATAAAAGTCTTGGAGTCAATATCATGTCTCAAAATATTTTTGCCTGGATTGTAGGAGTAGGTATAGCTTTTCATTATTTTACTTTTATAAAAAAAGAATATAATCTAAAATTCATTAAAGAGTTCTCTTTAAGCACTATAGCTATTTTCACATTGTTAACTCTCATTATTCTTTTTATACTTCCTTATACAGTTACTGGTTCTTTAAGTTATTCGCGAATATGCTTTTTAACTTTTATTCTTTCTCTCTTGTCACTTGCATTAATACTGGTGGCTAAGCAGCAAATAAAGAAAATGAAAAAACAAAAAAATATCATATTTAAAATTCATGATACCATAGGACTATTGTCATTCTTAGCACTGATCTCATTGCCTTTGACCATATTAATATTTGGAGATAATCAATTCATTGAACAAACATTTTTCAGCTTAGGTTTTTTCATTGTATCAGTTGATTACTTTCTATATCCTTTTAGAAAAAAGGAGATCAAAAAGAGTATTCCATTTGAGAAACTTTCAGTAAGAGAAACTGAAATTTTAATGATGCTTTTAGATAATCCAAATTTGAAATATTCTGAATTAAGTAAAATTTTAAACATTTCTGAAAAAACATTATCGACTCATTTATCAAATATTTACAAAAAAATTGAAATTAGAAATAAAAAAGAAATACAAGAAATGAGTAAAATGTATAAAGAGACTTTAATAACTTAAAATATTTAAATAATTAAAAATCAATATTTTACCAACCCTTATTTTATATCCTTAGTAATTTAAGTAAAAGTTTAAGGGTGAAAAATGAAAGTTTTAATAGCTGTTCACCCTATGTTTACAGAAGAAAAACACAAGTGATGTTTTTTGTTTCTGCACACAACAAAAAATAAAGCTGATCAGCAAAAACCCATGTCAGGGATTGTATGACAAAATTAAATATCAAAATTTCAAAAAATTACACACATGAAAAAATTAAATGGAATGAAGAGCAACTTCTCTTCTCTGGAAAACAAAAAGCTTAAAGATCTTAAAACAATTCAAGGAGGTAGCTATAACGTTAAATCTAACGTTTCCGTTGGAGAAGGTTGTGAAGAATATGATACCTATACAAGCCCGGGAGGTGCATATATAGGTAGAATTACTGTGTGTAGTCCAAGACTGACAGCAGCGGACTAATGCTATGGAGTATGGAGGGTTTTACCCTCCTTTTCCTTCTTCACAGTTAACTTTCAAAAACTTTTTCAGCTCATGAAACAATATACTTATTATATTCTTTTATTTATTTTGATTTCTGTCTTTTCATGTAAAAATCGGGAAGTGAATTACATTACTTATTATAACAGAGTAAATGAAATCGACAGTATTTACCGAATGGCTAATAAACCTGAAAAAGCTATAAAAAGATTCAAAAATTTGTTTCATAAGTATACACCTAAAAACCAAGAGCTTACTGAAGAATATAAAACTTATATTAAACTTGCAGATCAGTACCATAAAAACTTTGGCGGGAAAAAGAGCCTATACAAGCTTATTACACTAATAGCTCCCTATGGTAATGAATATAAAAAACTTTATCCACTTTTAAAGAAATATGGGATCGACAGTTTAGAAGCAGATCAAAAAATAACCGACTGGAAAAAGAATCTTAACAAAACATTGATAGATTCCTTCAGTATCGCTATGATCCGTGACCAGGAAGGAAGGCCTGAAAACAGAGCCCTTGTAACCAAGAATATTGAAAAAAATATAAATCTCTTTTTCTGGACATTTGAACATTATGGGTTTCCTGATGGACAAAAAATAGGAAGATTAGGAAACAATGATATTTTCATCGCTATGCCGACATTGCTAAGTCATATGATTGCTTCAAAAAAATATCCTGAATTCAGAAAAAAACTATTCGAATATGTAAAAACAGGTCATTGTTCTCCTCAAGAATATGCCTTAATGTCTGATACATATGATTATTATAGAAATACTGCTGTACGATACAGCTTACGAAATAATAATCAGGATTCTGTCCGGATTAACCACAACAGAAAAAGTATTGGACTTCCTAGTATTCAACATTCATCTAAAATCAGAAAAGATAAAATTAAGAAAAAATGATTCTGATCTTTTCTACTAATCAGGAAACAACAACAAATGAAGTTATTAAGTGGCTTAAAGCACTTGGTAAAGCTTTTATTCGCATACATGAAGATGAAATTTTTGAAATAAAAACAGATCAAAATAAAGTCTTTTTACAAAGTCAGAGAAATAGTTTTTTTATTGAAGATATTACCAGTGTCTGGTACAGAAGAGGTGGATTAAACATCAAACGCCTCAGCTATACAAACCCTTCCGTAAACGCTCATATGAATGAAGTGCAGCATTGGCTGGAAGATTATGTGAGGGCAACACTTAAGTCCAAAAAGCATATTAATAAAGAAAGTAACAGTGATGTTAATAAACTTCTAGTGCTCGAAAAGGCTAAAAAAGTTGGGCTGGAAATTCCTGAATATTTTCTGGCAGATAATACGGATTTGGTCTCTTTAGATAAAACCATTGTGAAAAGTTTAAGGGTGAAAAATGAAAGTTTTTAATAGCTGTTCACCCTATGTTTACAGAAGAAAAACACAAGTGATGTTTTTTGTTTCTGCACACAACAAAAAATAAAGCTGATCAGCAAACCCCATGTCAGGGATTGTATGACAAAATTAAATATCAAAATTTCAAAAAATTACACACATGAAAAAATTAAATGGAATGAAGAGAGACTTCTCTTCTTTGGAAAACAAAAAATTAGCAAATACGAAAAGTATTATTGCTGGAGGGGCAACAAATGAAAAAACGACTTCTCCATCTGGGCCTAACGGTCAACCAGGGAATACCGGTGATACTATCATTTGTATTGATGGAAGTCAAGTAGCTACCTTAACTATTGACTAAATATGACGGGAGGGGAAACTCCCCTCCTTTTCTCCAAAAATCAGAATATAAATCTCAATAATGAATAGAAAAATAAAATTCATACTACTTATCGTGTTATTCTTTTTTTCCTGTAAAAGCAAAAAACTAAATTATATTGATTACTATAATAAAGTATATGCTATTGATAGTACACTTAGAGTAAATAAAGATACTCTTGCTACCATCAAACAATATAAAAAATTATTTGAAAAATACCCACCATCACAAAATGAAAGAATAGAAGAATATGAAAATTATATCAAATATTCTGACCACTACAATAAAAATTTCGGAGGGCATAAAGGCTTAGACAAACTGATAACACAGGTAGCACCTTATTGGAAATATAAAAGAGAAGATTCAGCTTTTTTTAAGCTCTATAAAAAATATGGAATTGATAGTATAGCAGTAGAAGAAAAGGTTAATCAATGGAAAAAAGGGCTAAATAAAACATTAGTTGATTCTTTCAGTATTGCATTTGAAAGGGATCAATACAATGAACGAACTGGACCACTAGTAGAAATTAATGATAGAAAAAATACTAATCTTCTCTTATGGACATTTAAAAATTATGGTTTCCCATCTAAGCAAAAAATTGGATTAACAGGTAACGATGACAGATTTATGCCAATGGGTTTACTGCTCAATCATATGGCAGGATCGCAGAAATTTGAGTATTTTAAGGTGAAGTTATTGGAATATGTAAAATCTGGAGAATGTACCCCTAGAGAATACATAGATATGGTAGATAAACATCAATATATTAATCATCTTGAAACTATTTACGGGATATTCATTCATTATTCCACACCTGATTTTAGTTCATCAGATTCAGCACGGATAAACAAAAACCGAAAAGCAATTGGATTTCCAAGTCTAAAGCAATCTTCAAAGATCACCAAAGATTTTCAAAAGAAAATGAAACAAAAACATTCCTCTCATTCATAATTTAAGCTGATCTACAAATATTTTCCATAAAAAACACCTATGATACTTATAATCTCTCAAAAAAATGAAACAGCTACTATAGAAGTCATCAGGCATTTGATCCTCATGAAAAAAAAATTCATTAGAGTTCATGAAGATGAAGTATTTGAGATAAAAACTATAAAAAAAAGAATTTTAATTGAAAGCAGCCGTAATAGATTTTTTATTGATCAAATTGAAAGCGTTTGGTATAGGAGAGGTGGATTAAAGTTCAATCGCCTGAAATATAACAATCATTCAATCCTTCTTAATATGAACGAAACTCAATATTGGCTTGAGGATTATATAAAAAAAACATTAGAATCTAAAAAACATATCAATAAGGAAAGCACTTCAAATGTTAACAAGCTTATTGTACTTGATAAGGCCAAAGAAATAGGATTCGACATACCTGAATACTTTTTGGCAGAAAACACAAATCAGGTTAAACTTAATAAGACAATTTTAAAGACAATCACTGGAAATGCAATTTTAGATGAAATAAAAAAAGATTTCAGTGGATTTATGTACACAACTATAGTTGAAGAACATGAAAACAATGATTTTTTCATCACATTTTTTCAAGAAAAAATGGAGAAAGATTTTGAAATAAGAACATTTTATTTCAATGGTAATTGTTGGTCGATGGCCATTTTTTCGCAAAATGATGAGCAAACCAAAATTGACTTCAGAAAATATAACAAAAAAAAGCCCAATAGAAATGTACCTTATACGCTGCCAAAATATATTGAGGAGAAAATCAGTTTATTAATGAAGTCATTAGATATCAATTGTGGTTCTTTAGATTTTATAAAAAAAGCAGAAAAATACTATTTCTTAGAAATTAATCCAATTGGTCAGTTTTCAAGTTTATCCAATATCTGCAACTATTCATTAGAACAAAAACTAGCCGAATATTTATGAAAAGATTTAAAGAAAAAAATAAATTACCCTTAACCTTCAAATATATTGATGTTTTTAAAACTAAAAATACCAGTAAACTAAATAGTGGATCTTTATACTATTTGCACTCTGACAAATGTCAGACATCGTATTACCAACGAGAAAGACCGCTTAAATCGCTTGTAAGATTATTATGAAACATTTTAATATACCCCCAAAAAAAAGATGTTAATTTTAAGTATATAACTTATTTAATTCTTTGTCTATTTTTTTATACCTGAAAAATCGAGATTACCTCATATATTATAACTAGATAAACGAGATTGACAGTATTTACCGAATGGTTAATAAACCTGAAGAAGCTATAAAAAGATTCAAAATTCCGTTTCACAAGTATATAACTAAAAACCAATAGCTTACTGAAGAATATAAAACTTATATTAAACTTGCAAATCATTACCATAAAAACTTTGGCGGGAAAAAGAGCCTATACAAGCTTATTACACTAATAGCTCCCTATGATAATGAATATAAAAAACTTTATCCGCTTTTGAAGAAATATGGGATAGACAGTTTAGAAGCAGATCAAAAAATAACCGACTGGAAAAAGAATCTTAACAAAATATTGATAGATTCCTTCAGTATCGCTATGATCCGTGACCAGGAAGAAAGGTCTGAAAATATAGCTCTTGTAACCAAGAATATTGAAAAAAACTTTACCTAAATTATGAACTATTTCAATTTATTCTCAACCATCCTTATCACCAAAGGCACCACCAGAATTCTTATTTCAGATCTCCAAAGGAATATATCAGAATTGTATCCACTAGAGCTGCATGAGGTTATTATGGAACTGAAAAAATATTCTATTGAAGATTTGTTGAAGAATTATGATGAGGAGTCCAGGCCAATCGTTCAGGAATATCTCAGCCTTTTGTTAGAAAAAGAGTATGGATTTACAACAGAGAATGATTGGGACAGAAATTTTCCTCCCCTTTCTTATGAACATCACGAACCCAGTGCTATCACTAATCTTTTTATTGAAATGGAAGACCTCCGGATCATAAAGAAGATATATCCGTCTATAGAAAACCTTGGGATTAAGCATTTGGTTATTTATAGTTTGAAGCCTTTAACCTCAAAGGATTTTATAGAAATTGATAAAACTTTTACCACCTCAGTCCTATCAGGAATAGAAATTTTTTCGCCGTTTCATCAGAAAATTAATCTATCTTTTATACAGGCTCTCCAAAAAAATACAGTCAGAATATACAGTCTCATTTTCTACAATTGTTCGAAACCTCCTTTCAAAGCTAAAGATGAATACAGATTCTCGCTGCATTTTCTGAAAGATGACCTGCAACTCTCTGCCTGTGGAAAAGTGGAACTGAAATACTTCAATACCAATATTCCTAAAGTTATTGAAGCGATTAACCATAATTCCTGCCTGTATAAAAAGATGGGTATTGATCGAAACGGCAATATCAAAAACTGTCCTCTTATGAAAGAAAGCTTTGGAAACATCAATACACAGAGTCTTGAAGAGGCAGTCAACCAGCCTGATTTCAAAAAATACTGGAACCTCACTAAAGACAGTATTGAAATCTGTAAAGACTGTGAGTTCCGTTATGTCTGCACAGACTGCAGGGCTTACACCGAAAACGCTCTAAAAAACAAAAAAGGCATCAATATATCAAAACCTCTCAAATGTGGCTATAATCCCTATACAGGAGAATGGGAGGATTGGGACAGTAATCCTTTAAAGCAGGAAATTTTCCATTCATTGGGATAGTAGATAATTTTTTTTCCTCTTGTTATTCAAAAACCGCTTTTAAATTTGATTTAAAAGCGGTTTATATCTTGTTGTATTTGATTAAGCCTTATTTAAAAAACTTCCATTTCGGGATAATGGCAAGCATTCCGAATCCTGTAAACAGGAAAAGATTGGTTACATCTGTATACAGGAATGTAGACAGGTAATAATTGTGCATAAAGAAATGCAGCACCAGTAAAGCAGGGAACATAAAAATTCCTACTTTTCTGTAGAAGAACATCAGCACCAGCCCAATTACCATCAGTACGTCAATAGAAAAAATCACATAAAAGTACCACCTCGGAATCTCCAGATATTCGTGCTGCAGATATTCATCCACATCTATTCCAAGTCCCATTACGGTAAACAACATCAAGGCAGCAAATGCCAGTATAAATCCCCATCCTTTCTTCGGGTCTTCGTCAAAATAGCTGTATTCTTCCATACCTACAAAAATAAAGAACTTATGAGAGATTTCATAAGTTCTTTTATAATTATTCGTTTAAAATTTGACTTACACAGAGATTGCGTTGATCAGTCTGTTTTTGTCACTTAAGAATTCCTCCATAGAGATCATACTTTCAGTTCTCATTACATCCTGAATGTCATCGATCTGGTAAATAATTCTTTTAGCATCATCCGTATTCTTAGCTCTTACTTTACAGAAAATATTATATTTCCCGGAAATAACGCTAGCTTCGATTACGTTAGGTAAAGTTGACAATTCTTTCAATACTTCCTGAGTACGGTTTGATTTTGTCAAAAGGATCCCTATGAAAGCTGTAAAGTGATAATCCAGCTTACCATAATCGATGTTAAGAGATGATCCCAAAATAATACCTGCATCTTCCATCTTTTTCACTCTTACGTGAATTGTTCCAGCAGAAACATCCATCTGCTTTGCAATTTCAGTAAAAGGCATTCTTGTGTTTTCTACTAAGAAATCAAGAATCTTCTTGTCTATTTCGTCCAGTTGATAGTTCATATTAGTTAAATTACAATTTCTTTAAAAAATCTATGTATTTTTTGCAAATTTACGAAAAATAATTTAACTAAAAAATATATATCAAATATTAACAATAATTAACACAGATGATAAAAATCATTAAAATATTCTAATTATTTAGCATTTGATTTTATAGAATCTGTTTTTATTTCACCTTTTGCATCTGAAGTTTTTTTGTCTTTTTTCTTCTTTTTAAACAAAGAATTGAAGCTTTTACTCCACACCACCCCTCCTCCATAGGCTTGATTAGCAGAACCGTTTGTACTCACCATTCCGATGTTTGTAGGCTTGGAATAAGCACGTATCACCAAAGAACCGTCATTCTTCTTAGACAAATCATATTCTACAGACCCTTCTGTGGAAAGATAATTGTTTTGGGCACCGTCTGTTTTTGATAAAGGAATCCCTAACCCCGTCTTGATATTAACTCTTGGGGAAAGAGCTACACTTACTCCTGCATTGGCCCGGTCTCCAAAATTGGAATTCTGGTCTCCTTTTACGTAATTAAGGTCGATCTGGAATTCATTACTCATGGTATTAAGAACAGATCCCAGCTGTTTCAGAAGTATATTATATCCCGAAGATTCAGCAACATTTCCTACGTTCACATCAAATCCACCAGAGTTTGAGACGTTGAAGGTACTCAATAGCAATACAGATCCGAACTGGAGAACTTTTTCTCCTTCCTGGCTCATTTTCGCGGCTAAGGTCTCTCTTACCTGACTGGATACATCCATTGCCGTCACATTAAGATCAATCTGAGGATCTACCAACGACTGGGTAATATGGGCCTGCAGCAAGATACTGATAGGCTGTAGTTTCCCCATACTAAGATATTCTCCGGCATTGGAAACCATTCTTATATAGTTGGCATTAATATCTAATGTAGGTTTCATGGCGTCACCATCCCATCTGATGCTGCTGTTCCTTTCAATCTGGAACGTTTTGTTAAGGATGGCTTTAGAAACAAATGTTCCGTTATCTACTTTATAGGTACCGCTCATGGCAATATTCCCTTGTCTGTTCATGTGAAACCTCAACGGGTCAGCTGATCCTTTTACGGTAATATTACCTACATCATCTCCTACCAATACATTTACAGTAGTCCCTTTATCTACAGCCAGATTGAAATCAATATTCATGTTGGCTCCCGTTTTTTTCTTCTCTTCCAGTGTAATCAGACCGTCTTTCCCTTCTTTCAGGAACCTCAGCATTTTAAATTCTTCAACATTGGAAGTAGAACTGGAATTAAAGGTAAAGGTACTTCCGTTAAGTGCCTTCATATTAGGAGTCGTTATACTCAATCCCGAAACAGGTCCGTCTACATATAGATCTCCCTGTCCATACACTCTTCCCCAGAACAGGTCAAAATCTTTTTGTGTAGTATTCAGCATCAATAGATTATCCGCTCTCATTACGAGAGATACCCCCATTGAAGAAAGGGTTTCAAACTGGATCGCACCGGAAATATTCCCTTTAGAATTGGTTCTTCCATCGTGTACTTCAATATTGTTGAGAATCGCAAGTCCTTTGGTCAGCTGAATTACTGTATCATCAAATGAATAATCTACCCCGGTAAACAGAAGTTTCAATCCAAAATCTTTTAACGCAATATCTCCACTATAATCAAGGTTGCTCAGCTTTCCGTTAATTTTAAGATCTCCTGTCGCTTTCCCACGTAGATTTCCGAAAATAGTCTGCACAAACTGCTGTGTAAATGAAAGATCAAAATCTCGCATTTCTGCTGTAAGATCAATGATTGGAGAAGAAGTATTATTGTTAACGGTTCCTGTAAGATTGAGACTGTTATTTCCCAGTACTCCTGCAGAATGAACTTTTACATCAATATCATATACGTTCAGTGAGAAACCATTGGTAGCAGAGATAGAGATATCTCCCATATCATTGCCATTCATTTTAATAGCATCAATATTAAGATCCACCAGTGGCTGAAGGGTACTTTTATCCATTTTGATCTTAACACTTCCGTTGGCAAGACCTTTAATGTCCATTGTATTTCCTCCGGACTGCATATCCAGAAGTTTTTCTATAGCAAAATCATTGATATCAGCGTCTACATAAAAATCTTTTGCTGATTTAAACTGTGCTTCTTTAATAAACAAAGCGCTCTTATCAGAATACACTCTTAAATTCCGGATATCAAAATCTCCGGTTTTCTTCCGGTAAGTAATGGAATGATTCAGCTCAGGACTGGTATCTATAGCCCAGGTAACTTCATTGAATTTCACTTCCGTAGGTTCAAACCTGAACACATAATCACCTGCGGCATCGGTAGACTGATCTACGTTAATGGCATATTCTTTAAGCTTTTCATTCAATTCATCATCAGGACTTCCATGTTTGAATACAGTCGCTAAATGAAGGGTATTTCCATTCTCATTATTTCCTTTAAGCTCAAAATCTTTGATCACATTTTTATTATAGAGGACTCTGTTGATCTTAGCGTACAATTGCTGATTAAGATCTGCCGTGTTAATTCTCACCTTAACACTATCCACCATAGCACTGTCTCTGTTGATATTCTTCCTGTCATTCACCTTGTAATCAGGATTGGAAGCAGCCAGTGCATTATCAGCATCTGTAATTTCTTCCTCCTTCGTCATCATATATTTTAAAGAAGCCGCATCAAGGTTCAGGATCAGGTTATTCGAGTTTCCGTCATATTCGCCTTCCACAAGAGCTCCCTGTGGCAATCTCAATTCAGGTAGAAAATAATTGACCAATCCTTGCTGAACATCAAATTTCAGTGCAAAATTCTGTCCATGATATAATTTTCTTGGGGGTGGCCCCACTAATATTTTCCCTACTCCATTTTCTACCATTCCGGCAAGATCTGCAAGACTGTATTTTCCTGAAATTTTACCGGTAGCAGCTCCCGGAGCATCTACATCAATCACACGGCTGCCAGCTTCAACAAATGTTTTTAGCTTGGCATTCGGAATATTATATTTTTGTGTAGCTGTAGCAAAATGAAGATTATTAGCATTCACATCCAGTGTAAGGTCATTAATAGAAGACATGGCCATCTTTCCATCAACCTGTCCACTTACCACCTGATTACCAGGTTTATTGGTGAAATAATTCATATTCAGGTACGTGACATCTGCATTCACGTCCATTGCTATTCTTGGAGTACTGAAATCTATTAATCCTTTGATGGTAGCTTTCGCCTGTTCATCATTAACAGTAATAAGTCCGTTATATTTTTTATGATCCAATAATCCGTCCAGATACAGATTATTGATCGTTTTATCCATAATTTCAATACTTGCAATCTGAGATTTCGTTGTCAGACGCATGGTATTCACATCAAAGCTTTGCCCGTTAAGATCAAATTTACCGGAAATTAAACCTACCGCTTTATTCTTTGTGATCACAGAAGTATTAAGATCTTTCACATCAAGATACCCGGAATATTTTGGCATGGCAGTACTGTAACCCGTTAAGGTAAGTTTGGAAATTTTTGCCTGCCCAATTCCAGTCATTAAGTTTCCACTGTCTACATAGATCTGATCAGGATTTACTTTTGCTGTTCCATTGTATTTCAGTTTTCCAAAATCATCGGCAAAGTTTTTCATCTTTTTGGAGATGAAAGAAGGCATCATTGCTTTTAAATCCTTGTAAGTAAAATCCGTGGAAAGTTCTTTCGTTTCAATAGCAAAATGTCCTTTCAGCAGATTGTCAACCTTCATTGTTTTGGTAGCAATATTGACATCAGGATTTCTGATCAGGAAGTTTTCCAGATGAAATTTGTTTAAAGGCCCAGTCATTATCCCCGAAAGATTGAACGGTTTGATATTGTCCCAATTGGTTACAAAATAGCTGATATCATAACCACTTAACTGACTTCCCTGTTTGATATTCATATCCCAGCGTACCTTGTCAGCAAAATCTGCCCAGGATCCGTCGTGAAGGTTGAATTTAATATCTCCCTGAAGTAAAGTATGATCTGTATTAAGGGTAAGATCTTTTAATGATAAAAACTGCTTCGTTAAAGACAGTTCGGTTGAAAATGTATCTACGATATGGGCTTTTCCCCATCTTGAAGTTACAAAAGACATATTATTAATCAATGCCGAAACATTCGGGCCATTGACTTTTACATTCGGGGCTTTTAAGTTGAATTTTGTAGCAGTAAGCCATTTCCCCTGTTCACCGGGAGAATTTTCATTGACAATAGAAACTTTAGAATCAATAATCTGAACTCTGGAATTCAATTGAAAAGGAGGTTTTTTCGGATCTCTTTTCTTTCCATTATCAAAAAGGTCTACGAATCTTACAAAATTGGAAATACTGTCTCCTTTATAGGTAATTACCTTCACATCGGCATTAACCAGAGCAAGAGAGTTGAAACTTAAAGAATTGCTGTTTCCTGAAATGGCATTTACTGCCAGAGACATCCAGTCGGAATCTGCACGAAACTCGCGGGCTGTGATAAAATTAAAACCTTTGTAATCTTTTACTTTTAACCCTTTTATGGTGACATCTCCGAAATAGTTTACATCTACACTTTCGGTAGAAAAATCGGATTTAAAATCATTATTAACCAGTTTCAATGCCTGATCAGCCGCCCATTGCTTTGTCACAGGAAGATTGATCGCAATCAGTACTCCTCCAACGAGAACAATGCCCAGCCAAAAGAGAATCAAAAGAAGCTTTGCCCACCAGGTATAGCTGGTAACATCTTTCACAGCCTGCTTCCCAAACTCTTCAGCGGTTTCCACAGGATGATGTAAGGCATCTGAAGCCAGCTCAGATGCTTCCTTCACTGTCTCCCGAACTTTTTCCTCTACATTTTCGACAGTTTTCTGTACCTGATCACCTAGGTTTTCAGCTACTGATTTTTTATTCTCATTCTCGTTATTATTCTCTAACTTTGCCATTATTATGAGCGACTCTATAATTTTAGGTATTGAATCGTCCTGCGACGACACCTCAGCAGCTATCATCAAGGGAAATTCTATTCTTTCAAACATTGCCGCGAATCAGGCCATCCACAAAGAATATGGTGGTGTTGTTCCTGAATTGGCTTCACGGGCCCATCAGCAAAATATTATCCCCGTTGTTGAAAAATCTTTTTCCAAAGCAAATATACAACAAAATGCTATCTCAGCTATAGGATTTACACGCGGACCCGGACTTTTAGGATCTCTTCTTGTAGGAACATCATTTGCTAAGTCTTTGGCGATGAGCTTAAACGTTCCATTAATTGAAGTAAATCACCTTCAAGCCCACATTTTGGCCCATTTCATCGAAGATGCAAATCCTGTGCCGCCTGCCTTTCCTTTCTTATGTCTTACCGTAAGTGGCGGACATACCATGATTGTATTGGTGAAAGACTATTTCGACATGGAAATCATTGGAAAAACCATCGATGATGCCGCAGGAGAAGCTTTTGATAAAATAGGAAAAATCTTTGACCTTGATTACCCGGCAGGGCCTATCATCGACAGACTTGCCAAAGAAGGAAATCCTGATGCTTTTAAATTCAACAAACCAAAGCTGGAGAATTACGATTATTCTTTCAGCGGAATTAAAACTTCTGTGTTATACTTCATCCAGAAAGAAGTCAGAAAAAATCCGGATTTCATTAAAGAAAATCTGAATGATCTTTGTGCTTCCGTACAGAAATCTATTATTGAAATCTTAATGAATAAGCTTGAAAAAGCGGCCAAAGATCTTAAGGTGAATGAAGTAGCCATTGCAGGTGGTGTTTCTGCCAATTCTGCTTTGAGAAAAACAATGGAAGATAATAAAGAAAGACTGGGCTGGAATATCTACATTCCCAAATTTGAATATACAACAGACAATGCTGCTATGATTGCCATGGTAGCGAAGTTGAAATTTGAACGTGGAGAATTTACAGATTTAAGGACTTCTGCAACGGCAAAATACGATTTATGAAAATACTCTTAGAAGAAAAAGTACTGGGAACACATTCTAAAAAGAATTCGAAATATTACTGGATACTGGAAACAATTACAGGAAAAAATGACAACCCGGAGAATTCTTTAGATGATTTCCCATCAAGTTCTGAGACGGGATATATTCAGGACATAAAAGATGAAGTTTTACAATTAATCAATTCTGAACATCTTTTTAGTTTCCCATACACTCCAAAGGAAGGAGATTATTTATCAATCAAAAATAATTTGAGAAAACAGGAATACCTGAATTTGATTTTCATTAATAATACCTGGATTGAAGAAATATACATGTGTTCTTACCGGGAATGTGATACAGATATTTATACAACCATCAAAACGGGAGTTGCCTTTATAAGTCAGGATATATGAAATTATTTTACGGAGAAATAACGGATCAAAAAGTCATCATCCATGATGAAGAACAGCAGCATATCGTGAAAGTTCTTCGAATGAGGGATGGCGAAGATATTCACGTGACAGACGGAAAAGGAAAACTGGCATCCGGGAAACTGATTATAGAAGGAAAGAAAGCTGGTATTGAAGTTTCTGAGATCAAAGAAAATCTGCCGGAATTCAATCCTAAACTTCATATTGCGATTGCGCCTACTAAAAATATTGACCGAATTGAATTCTTTGTGGAAAAAGCCGTAGAGATGGGGACTTCAGAAATAAGCATTATCATCACAGAGAAAACGGAACGTAAAAATATCAACATTGATAAAATCAGAAAACAGGCTATTGCCGCATCAAAGCAAAGTTTGAGATTCCATTTTCCGGTGATTAATGATGCAATAAAACTGACTGACTTTCTGAAAAACACTGATCCGGAACATACATTTGTAGCCCACTGCCATGAAAATCTGGAAAGAATAGATCTTAAAAACATTCCTCAACTGGAACAGCTTACCTTTCTAATAGGTCCGGAAGGCGATTTTTCTGAAAAGGAGATTGCATTTCTGGCAGAAAATAAAGTAAAGGCAATATCCCTTGGAAATCAAAGGCTCAGAACGGAAACTGCCGGAGTTTTTGTCGCCGCATGGAATTATTATACTATGATATAAATAACAAAAAGAGAAGCTTAAAAACTTCTCTTTTTTATTTCTGATTCATTATTTCCAGTCAATATTATTTTCCCGCAGGTATTTTTCAAAAATCTGCTGCCCGCTTCTCATAGAATTTACAGCCCAAAGGATTTTCATCCTTAAAAGCTTTTCTTCATTTAATTTATAATCAATATCAGATTTTATCAGCTTTTGTTTCAGTTCATACATACAAATTGAAGCCGCTACAGAAACATTAAAGCTTCTCGTAAATCCATACATCGGAATAGCCAGGGTTTCATCCGCAAAATCTAAAATCTCCTGGGAAACACCTTCCATCTCCGTTCCAAAAACCAAAGCAATAGGCTCTGTAATTTCATATTCAGGAAGCATTTTAGCATTGTTTTCCAGCGAAACCACTACAATTTTATATCCTCTGTCTTTAATATTCTGAAAGGATTCCATATTTCTGGGAAGTTTTTCAACCTCAACCCATGTATCAGCCCCTTTGGTTACGCGAAGATTGGGTTCAAAACTATATTCTTCCTGCAGAGCCACCACTTTATGAAAACCGCAGGCTTCTACAGAGCGTACAATCGCAGCTGCATTTCTAAACTGATAGACATCTTCTACTACCGGAAGCACAAAGTCTGAACTCTCCTGAGAGAAATGTTCAATTTTCGCCAATCTTTCTTCGGTTAAAAACTGTTTTAAATATTCATAAGTCTGTGCTAAATCACTCATCTGCATTTCGTTATTTATTTCAATAGCCTGATGAAATTCCCATGATAATCATCTTATTTTCATAAAATTTTACCCTAAGCCTTTCATTCATTTTCAAATCTTTGCAAATTAACGTAATTTTGACCTATGAACCCTCATCGGGCTCCAATTCTTAATTAAAATTAGTACATGAAGCGAAAAGTCCTGCTCATCTATACCGGTGGAACCATCGGAATGGAAAAAGATTATGAAACCGGAAGTCTCCGTGCCTTTGATTTTGGAAATATATTTGAAAAGATGCCTGAAATGAGACTCATGGAATGTGAAGTCTTTGTTCATCCTTTTGCCAAACCACTGGATTCTTCGGATATGGGACCTGAGGAATGGAGAGTCATCGCTAATTATATCCACAAAAATTATGACGATTATGACGGTTTCCTGATTCTTCACGGAACAGACACCATGTCTTACACCGCATCAGCATTAAGCTTCATGCTAAAAGGATTAAGAAAGCCGGTCATCATGACGGGTTCTCAGCTTCCCATTGGTGACCTGAGAACGGATGCCAAGGAAAATCTTCTGACAAGCCTTTATTACGCAAGCCTTTATGAAAATGATGAAGCAGTGATTCAGGAGGTTGCCATTTACTTTGAATACAAATTATTAAGAGGAAACAGAACATTGAAATATTCTGCAGAGTATTTTGATGCCTATTCAAGCCCGAATTACCCAATCCTTGGACAGTCCGGAGTTCATTTAAATATTCTTAAAGACAACTTATTCCGTTGTGACCCGAAAGTAGAATTTCACGTAGATGAACATATTTCTGAAGATATTTTATTCTGGAGAATTTTTCCGGGAATGCATCTGAGCCACTTCAGAGAAATCCCTAAAATGAAGGTTCTTATTCTTCAGGTTTTTGGTTCCGGAACTATTTTCAGCAGTGCCAAGACTCAGGAAACACTTCAGGAAATCAGAGATAACGGAACAGAAATCGTAGTGGTAAGTCAGTGTATTTCAGGAGGTATCTCATTCGGAAAATATGAAAACAGTAATATCTTCTCAAGAATCGGAGCCATCAGCGGAAGGGATATGACGGCAGAAACAGCCATTACCAAAGCCATGCATCTTATCGACAACCCAAGCTACACCGGAAGCTTTGCCGATAATTTCACCAGAAGCCTTTGTGGAGAAATTACAGATTAAATTGCAAGAATAATTTGGATATTCCAGAAAATACACTATTTTTGCAATCTCAAAAAGAGAGGTGTCCGAGTGGTTGAAGGAGCTACCCTGGAAAGGTAGTATACGGGTAACTGTATCGAGGGTTCGAATCCCTTCCTCTCTGCAAGAAACTAAAGCCTGTGCTAATATTAGCACAGGCTTTTTTGTAATTCATATTCTATGATTATTTACCTATATTCATGATAGGTATTTCTACCCAGTCTGATAATTGGTCATTTATACGTTACATTATGTGCTTTGCTCTTCGTTACTTTGAAGTACAATCTAATCACCTAAAAACCAAACCAATATGACATCAACAAGTGTAAATGCAAATTCTTCCGGTCAGGTAATACTTGGAAACGGAGCACAGTTCTGGGTATATCTTTCCCCACAAAATGATACTTCTAAAATGATCTCTACATGGCGTGTAACTTTTTCACAGGGAAGCTGGAGCGATACCATTTCCAGTGAAAATCCTACCAAGCAGATTCAGACTCCTCATCTTTCCGGAATCTTTGAAATCAAGGTAGAGTTATTAAGCGGATCTACCGGTACATGGCGTCAGATTCCGCCTCAACAAGGAAGTCATAATGAAATAGGCTGCAACTCCAACTGTGCTTCTATGGTAGGGATCGTTGCAGACAGCATAAATCCTCCTATTGGAGCCATTAATGCTCATTTCTGGACTACATGGGATGCCATGTGCAAAGTAGGATAAAACCATAACAAACAAGTTCCATAAATTTAAATCGTCGTAATATCAAATATTACGGCGATTTTGATATGGTACGCGAATAGTTATCCACAAATCATTTCATTTAAAAAAAGCATTGAACGGTTTTCCTAATTCTATCCTAAATCAAGTGTTTATTTTGTCTTGTTTTTAAACAGTATTAAAACATTTTGAATAAACATTCTATGAACAAAGCCTATAATTTTGTGACCACAAAGTATTCTCTCTGCGTATCAACGGTATTCATTTCCATCTCATGGTTTCGCAGTCATTTGAAATTAACAGTAAATCAGCTATTGATACGATTGAGTATGAAGAAAATTTTTGCAGGATTATTTTTATTGGGATGTATAGGATCCACTATGCATGCACAGATCAGTCCACCAGGATTGGGAGATGCCAACAATGCATTCTGGGGAGCTTTTGGTGTGAAGCGACAGCTTGATTCCCTGGGCAAGAAGCAGGCCTTGAGCTATGTTGCCATCGGGAGAAAAAGCAATCCGGATGATCATCATTTATTTTCAAAACAAGCCATCATTGTGTTGAATCATGAAGTCTACCATTCCTTTGCTCCCCACCAGCAGTATAGCTATGCTTTGAGTTACCGCAGGCAGCCTCAGTATGAAAGCACAGCTCCTTATGACAAAGAAAATACGGAACAGGAGTTCAGAATTTACGGGAGATATGCCTACACTTTTGATCTTGGAAAAAAATGGAAGCTAAAGAATACAGTACGACAGGAATTCAGAAAGTTTTATGACGCAGGCTTTCATAAAGTAGAAGAAGATTTTCAGTTGAGAACCCGTATTAAGAGCCAGCTTACCTATAATTTATCTCCTAAAAACAATCAGAAGTTAGCGCTCAGTGCAGAAGCCTTATTTTCTATCAGTCATCTCAACGAACCGGATGCTGAGTGGAGCTCATTCGGGTATCGTGAAATGCGTATTGCCGCTTATTATATGTTTACCATCCCCAATTCTCCTTTTACCGTAGATATAGGATATATGGATGACCTGATCAGGGACAGCAGAAGTATTCATCACGGAGGTGTTCACTATCTGGCTGCAGACCTAATCTGGAATATTCCTTACAGAAAAAGATAATAAAAAGAATCATCCCGCCTCTTCAGATACAAAATCCCAGTCATCACTGACTGGGATTTTTGATTGAAAAACATAAGTTTTTCCGCAATATAATTAAGTATGAATGTTTGGTGTAAAGTTTTAGTTGCACAACGTTAAAAACTGGCGGCTCATCTGTACGCTGAATTTTGCTTCTGCTCTTGAACGTGCATAAATCGTATTTTTAAAAGCATGTACTGTTTTCAGTTTCTGGTCTATGAATTCTGCAATTTGCACCACAGAAAAAAGAAAATCTCTGTATACTGCCATATTCACTGTCTGACCATAGTAGGGAAGATAGGCCTTTAAAAAAGGAATGGCTTTCTGATGGCGGTTGTAGCTGATACAATACCCTACTCCCTCCATTGAGGTAATAATCGTATAGTTATTCATATAATCCTGAATGTTTTTGCTGCCATCCAGCGCCTGAGCATTTTTTGAACAAAACTTATTGATCTTATCCAGAATATGCTGGGCATACTCCATCATGGAAATATTTTTAAATTCAAAAACCTGGTTCATTCCGTTGGACGGTGAAATTCCGTTTTCACAATCAATGCAGAAAGAAATCCCTATTTTTTCATGATATGGGAAAAAGCAGTCTTTCACTTCAATGGAAGCATCCGGCTTTAGCCTGTTATCTCCAAAACTGTAATAGACATACGGACTGTAAAGATCCGCAAGGGCGTTCAGATAATCTGTTTCGCTGGTATTATGATATTCTTCAAACCATTTTTCAAGGGTATCGTAATAGTTGCTTTCAAAGTCGTTAAAGTTTAAGTAAAATGGCAATTCCATAGCTCTGTAATTTTGATATGACAAAGCTATATTCGTAAAGCGACAAAACTTGACGTAATATATTTTTTGTGAAAAAGATTTGAGAGGTTGTTAAGTCAATGGTCAATTTTTGCTTCGCAAAGTCAATGGTGAATCATTATTAACGCTAAGATTCGCAAGGTTTATTACTATACAGATTTTTTATTGGTTCGCAAAGGCACTTCGTTCAGCCAGGAACTCAGTTTACACATTGCTGAGTGAAACGCCTTCGCGATCGTTTTCTACAAACAATAAAATATCCTAGCGGACTTTGTGTTAAAATATGTTTGTATATTAAAAAACTTGACTTAGCATATTTTTTGTGAAAAAGATTTGGGAGATTGTTAAGTCAATGGTCAATTTTTGCTTCGCAAAGTCAATGATCAATCATAAATTTGAAATACAATCTGTATAACGAACGTATTATCCACAAACCCGAATCACGTAACCCGAAACTCAAAAAAATTTACAATCGAAGCAAATTCACCATTCACCATTGACATTTATTTATCATAATTCTTCATGATGTATTCAAAGTAGTGAATCATTTTCAGATAATTTTCAATGCTAAGATACTCATTGGTACTGTGAATACTTTGCTGTTCAGCGCTGTTGATTTTAATAGGCATAAATCTGTAGACATTCTTGCTTACGATCTCATATTTAGCAGCATCCGTCCCTGCCATGGTAAGGTAAGGGGTAACAATCGCTCCGGGATGAATTTCTTTAACTCCGGCTTCTATCATTTTAAAAGCTTTTGTATTGGTGGAAGAAATAGCCGAAGCTTCTCTTGTATTATCAATTTCTTCTACCTCAACATCAAAGCCTTCAGTCGCTTTAGCAATATGATCACGGACATCTTTTATGGAATTTCCGGGAAGCAGTCTGAAGTTCACCACAAATTCCACTTCAGGAGAAAGGACGTTGGTACCGTCACTTCCTTTCATCATGGTTAATGCAGTAGTTGTTCTTACCAAAGCATTGGTTGTATTGTTTTTGGTGAGCTGCGAAATCAATACAGGTTTTAACAGCCATTGATTAGCGAGTGCCATTCTTGTGGCAAAAGGCATTTCACCGCCAATATTATTAAAGAATTCTTTGATTAAAGGCGTGATAACAGGTTTCATCTGATGGTCTTCCAGACGCTGCATGATAACCGCTGCTTTTCCAATGGCACTTTCCATAGGAGGCATTGAGGAATGCCCGCCCAGTCCTTTTACTTTTATTTTTGCCGAAAGAAATCCTTTTTCTGCACATCCTACCACCGCTACATCCGTATCTATTCCTGCTACATTTCCTTTTCTCATAATCAGTCCGCCTTCGTCATAAACGGCATCAAACTTCAATCCTTTCTTCTTAAAATAATCTGCAATCTGTATCGCTCCTTTTTGTCCGCCTACTTCTTCATCAAAACCAAAAGCCAGGTAAATATCACGTTGTGGAATCTGTTTATTTTTAATCATAGAATTCATGGATTCCATTAAGGAGAACAGCATTCCTTTCATATCTATGGCACCTCTTCCATAGATTCTTCCGTTGGCAACAGCACCTGAGAAAGGCGCAAAATCCCAGTCTTCTGCTACCTTTGAAACAGGCTCCAACGGTTTGTCATTGGGACGGAATATATTTTCTTCATTATTTTTAATGTCTGCATCTCCGGGAGGCACCACATCCATATGGGAAAGGAATAAAATAGGGTCCAACGCAGGATTGCTTCCTTTAAGCCTGAATACCAATCCATATTGGTTGACTTCAACATTTTCTGTATTCTGATATACCAATGGGTAAGAAGCTCTTAAATAGGTTTTGAACTGATCAAACGGTGCATAATCAAATTCTCCCAAGCTGCCTGTAGAAACGGTGGGAACTTTTATTCCTCCGGAAAGTCTCATAACTGCAGAATCATTTTTTACCGGTTTCCATCCATCACCTGTTCCGAGATTATTTTTCTTAAACGGGTAGGTATAGGTTTTGATCAATACAACAGCAGCCAAAACAACAATGATTCCCAAAAGGATTAAAAGAAATTTTTTCATAGCAGATAGTTTGCGAAGTGATTTTATTCTATAAATATAGCAAAGTATTTGGTCTTTAACAATTTTACCTCAAGATACTTCCCTTCTGTGTGAACCTAAAAAGGCCATCTCAGAAGAAACGGTCTTGATCCTGTCATCAAAAATTTATTCATCAATCCAGAATTATTAAAAAAGCTCCTCTTCAACAATTTTTTTGTCCCTTTAAAGAAGAGATGATCGTCATGAAGACAAAATAGTTTATTATGAAAAATATTCTGCACATTATTTCCAGCGCAAGAGGAGATTTATCTTACAGCAACAGTTTGAGTTCAGCCATTCTGGAAAAGCTTTTACAAAGAAACAAAATCAATAAAATTGTTGTACGGGATTTGGTGAAGGATCAGCCACCTTTTGCTGATGAAGCTTCCATCCATGAGTTTTATAAACATCCAGAATTATATGATGAACACAGTAAACAGCTTCTTTCGTATGCGAATACAATTGTGGACGAAATCCGTGAAGCCGACCTCATTGTCATTGGGACACCTATGTTTAATCTTGGAATTTCAACTCCATTGAAAGCATGGCTGGATCAGCTGATCCGGGCCGGAGTTACTTACGTTTTTGATGAGCAGTGGAATCGTGTGGGACAGTTCAACAATAAAAAAGTGTATCTCGCAATTGCTTCCGGTGGAAGAAGTATTGAGGGAGCCACGGATTATATTTCTGATTATCTCAAAGATGTTTTCAGAAGTTATACCGGAATTACGGATGTTGAAACGTACCGCATGGAAGGAACGATGGAGCATGGTTTTACCCCGGATTATGAAAGTGTTCTGAAAGATTTTTGATAACTGGCTGCCTTAATTATTGTAAACGCAAAGTTTTTAATTATTAAATCTGAATTTAAGGGAGCGAAGAAGGAATCAACAAGTTGATGGGATGAAGCTTGGGATTGAATGGTGCTTACTGTTTTGTTTTTAACGCAAGGGCGCAAGGTTTTTTATTCTGATGTATGTTGTAAGGCGCAAGAAAATCAAAGATTTTCAGCAAGGAAATTAGGATCATAGCCTATTCTGGGAGACATGGTTTGACAGTGGATTGTGAAAGTGTTCTGAAAGATTTTTGATTACTGACTGCCTTAATTATTGTAAACGCAAAGTTTTTAATTATTAAATCTGAATTTAAGGGAGCAAAGAAGGAATCAACAAGTTGATGGGATGAAGCTTGGGATTGAATGGTGCTTACTGTTTTGTTTTTAACGCAAGGGCGCAAGGTTTTTTATTCTGATGTATGTTGTAAGGCGCAAGAAAATCAAAGATTTTCAGCAAGGAAATTAGGATAAAATCTGGCGCCTTTACAATTTATCAAAGATACAATGAGCAACCTTTGGTTTAATTCAGGATTTCATTCATTTGGGTTAAGATGATGGGTTTTCCATCGGTCACTACAATGGTATGCTCGTGCTGAGCCATATAGCCGCCCTTGTTCCCTACCATGGTCCATCCATCCTTTAATTCTACAGCAAGATGGGAAGAGGTCGCGATAAATGTTTCAATAGCCACGACAGAGTTTTTCTTAAAACGTCTCGTATCATAACGGTTTCTGTAGTTCAGTAATTCGTCAGGCTGCTCATGCAAGCTTCGTCCTACTCCATGGCCGCCAAGATTCTTAATCACTTTTAGCCCTCGTTTCTTAGCTTCCGTTTCCATTAAATGTCCTATGTCTGCTATTTTCACACCGCCTTTGATATTATCAATGGCTTTTCTCAGAATAGCTTTAGATGCCTCTACCAGCTTCTGATGCCCGTGAATATCTTTTCCGATCACAAAAGAACCTCCGTTATCAGCCCAATATCCATCCAGTTCTGCAGAAACGTCAATATTAATCAGGTCACCTTCTTGCAAAACCCTCTGATCCGTAGGGATACCATGGCAGAATTCATGATCCACACTGATACACGTCCAGCCCGGGAATCCATACGTCAGATAAGGCGCTGATTTTGCTCCGAAACCTTCCAGTATTCCCGCTCCATACTTATCAAGATCTTTAGTAGTCATGCCGGGTTCAGCATACTCTATCATCTTTTTCAAAGTATAGGCAACGGCTTCACTTACTTTTTGCATTCCGATCATCTGATCTTCGTTGGTGATTGACATAATTTTGTTTGTTATTGAGAACTACAAAGTTAGGAAATTGTAGGAGGATTATACCCATCAGCAGAATATTATCCTCATTGATGATTGAAAAAATACGACATCCAGCCCCTTTCCTATGATCAGATACCCCCTTCACCAACCCCCTCTACCCCCTTAGGTAAGGGGGTATACCCTGTTCGACAAGGGGGTAAAGGGAGTTCAATAAGGGGCTGGAGACCGTTCAGAAACAGGCTATAGCCCCTTGATAAAGTGGGTGCAGAGGGTTATGGAAGTGGCTGGAGGGACTTCTGAAGGGGGTAGAGACGGTTTACAAAGTGGTTCCTGCCACTTGGTGAAGTGGCTAGAGATACTTACCATAGTGCCTAAAGGCAGTTTCGAAGGGGCTGGAGACGGTTTATAAAGTAGTTAGTGATACTTTACGGACTTTTAAACCAGAAACAAAAAAAGCCACTAGAATTATAGTGTTTTTTTATTATAAGCAAGGAGAAGGTCCAGATCTCAATATATTATTTTTGAAGCCTCCCAGAAAATATAAATAATATCCAAAATAGACAACCAAAAACAATATCGAATAGGAGGTTAAATGAATTTGCTTTATGAGGCTCTAGTTTACTAAAAAGAAAATCAATTATTATAACTCCACAAAACTGTAACAAATATATAATTGCTCTCATAATATTTCTACTCTTCATTATGATTCTATTTTTCTCAGCATATTCATAGTGATCCTGTACTGGTTAATATAACAGTTTTGCAGGAAAAGAACAAAAAACATCGCCATTGCAATCATTCTATTTTATTTGTGAACACCAGCAAGACGCTCACGTCAGCGGAGGCGGAATTTTTGTTAAAATTTTAAAAAAGGACCAAAAATTTCCACATAAATCCGGATAAAACATAACAATGATACAGGGGATGATGTAATTAAAAACAAAGTATTATAAAAAATGTTTTTCTTATAAAATGTTTTCTTATGAAAAAACATAACAAGTAAAAATATGCTAAAGACAGACGATAACAATAGTGCTTTGAATTCATATCCATAATTAATAGAATAGTCAGATATTTTGGCAAGGTAAATTAGATACCAAATCACCATAATTATTAACAAAACACATATACGGTAATATAAATATTGCTTCATAATTAATTTTTGATTTTTGGTAAAGAAACATCAATTACCGTTTTATTTATATCTAATGCTTCTTCATCAATATTCTGATGTGTAGTAGTCTTCGATGTTAAATTAGTATTTATTACAGTCGTTTTATTTTTATTGTCTGCTGTTAAAGGTTCTTCTTTTGCAGATGTAGTTGGGTCTGGCATTGTTTGATAAGTATTTACTACCCCTTGCTGGCGGGAGATACTCAAATTAGGGGGTTATTTTATTACTTTCTAAATTCGTTTTTACATATAACCAAGAAGGAAAACGTTGATCAAAAATATTAGGTTTCTCAAACAAAAAAGTATTTCCTTCTAATTTCCCTATGATATGTTGATTAGAAAAGTTGAACTGTATGTTTAAATCATCCTTATTTCCTTCCAAAATTTTCCAAGAACCTTCAATACCGGACTTTTCAATATCTGTAGACTTCAAATAGAAAATATTGTCAGCTTTTAAAACAAGGAACGATAATCATCATCTGAAAATTCTTTAAGAACCTTATCCCCTTTATACACACCTATTACATCTTTTTTTGAAGTTTTATTACAAGCAAAAAAAGAAAAAAATATTACAAAAAAAAATATAAATTTTATTACTATTTTCATTATTGATTATCTCTTACTTCTGTTAATTATATATCTACTAGGTACTCCATTTTGTGCCCTTTTATTCTGATTATAGGGAATATTACCATCTGCTCTGTCTGAAAAATAATATGTACCATCTTTTGTCTGAGATAATCTAAACATATTCAAATTAATATTCCCTTGCTGGAGCGATACGCTCGCCCCAGCAGAAGAATATTCATTTTATAGAGTCATATTATTGCTTTTTCGTCCCCATTTCTTATATAATTGAAAATCTTGTGATTGCTTTAAATCATAAGCTGATGTTTTAGAAATTATTTTTTTAGATTTTATATTGACAACTTCAAAACCCTTTTTGAAAATACTGTCTTCACGACTAAACTTTCGTCCAATTACTGATATACAGGGTAATCCAAGCGAATCATGAGGTGGTATGCAAATAGGTGTCAATGCTTCAAAATCAATTCTAAAAGTGTCTTTTTTATACACATGCCTGTAATTTTCTTTAATATCTTTAAGTGAAACTTTGATAGTATCATTTGTTGGATTTCCGAATAATAGAAACGTTTCAACATTTTTTATATCTGTACTACCATCTTTTGTGTAGTCGCTTATTAAATTTTGGAAAGTGCAAACAGCATCTTCATTTTTAAAAGCAGATTTATTACAGGATATAAATAAAAAAATGAAAATTGAAATGTAAATATTTAATTTACTTCTATTTATATTTTTCATAGTAAAATTTATCATTTCCATAATTCCCTTGCTTATTTATCTACAAAAGATCCTAAAGACTTAGTATCCTGTGTCCAAGTTTTATTAAATCTAAATTCAATATTATATTTTTCTAAAAGATAATTAGCCTTCTCATTCGTAATTATATTAACCGTTGCATTAGATGTATTATGCAAGTATAAAAACTTATTGCCTGTTTCTCTTTCATATCTACTTTCAATAACACTATCTTGCGTCAGATAAAATTTATCCATTTCTGCTCCTAATTTTCCCTTAAGTAAATTTATATGTTTTATGCGATATCCTAACTTATTCATGTTAGATGCATGAAAATTATCTATACCATATTTATTTTTATCATCTAAAACCCAGTCTTTTGGTAACAATGGAATGTTATTTTGTTTTCTAAAATCATTGTAATTAAATCCAAACTTTTCAATAGAATATTTTTCTTTTAAAAAAATATTGTTGTAGAGCATATATAATGCAAAAAAAAGCAGTAAAGAAATACCTAATATTTTTTGTGAGCTTCTCATTCTTTTAAATTCATGTTTATTATTTTCCAACTTTTACTTTATGTTTCCCCTTGCTGGCGCGAGCGTCTCACTCGTGCCCGTAAACAAAATCATTAAGTTTATATATAGGCTATTCTGAAAATTCAACCACAGATTAAGATTCTACAGATTGAAGCAAAGCTAGTTGGTATCCAAAGTTTAAAAGTAGTGAAACTTATAGTATAAACAACACCTGCAAGAATGCAAGGGTTGTTATTTATTTTATTTTGGACGCGAGCAGCATGCTTGCTCAAGCGGTGAGTAGACTGGAAAAACTGCTTGGATAAATAAAAGAATAAAAACCACTGCAAATACAGTGGTTTTGTTTTATTTCCAATAGTGTTGTTTCACTAGCTGTGCAAATTAAAAAAGTTATTCTTTCACTTTCTTAATGATTTCTTTCAATTCATTATATGTGCATTCCTGCTCTTCTTCAATTACTGCTCCTGTATTATAATCTTCAATGATAATATTATATCTATGAGTTTTGTTATAATCAAACGTTGATATATATATATTAAATGATTTCCCACTCGAATACCTACCGCTGTAAGATCACCATCCCAAAAATCAGCAATTTCATAGTCGTGTGGTAATTCTTTACTTAGCCTAACAAGTAATTCATTTATTTCAGTCTCTTTATTTTCCATTATTAAAAAAAATCTTCACCTTGCTGTTACAAGCCTTTCGTTCGTTTCCCCCTATCTCAATCATTAAGTTTGTATATAACTATTCTGAAAATTCAAATACAGATTAAGATTCTACAGATTGAAGCAAAGCCGGTTGCCATCCAAAGTTTAAAAGTAGTAAAACTTATAGTATAAATAAACCCCTGCATAATGCAGGGGTTGTTATTTATTCTAGCATGGACACGAGCGAGACGCTCGCGCCAGTGGGGGATACAAGATATTATTTGGAATCCATAATATTATGTATCTCATCACAAAGTATAATAACCTCTCTCCATTTTTCATTAGTTTTTACTAAATCTATTTTCCATAGTCCCAAATTTTGTAATTCTAAAACTTTTTCTCTTAATATATAACATTTATTATAAACATCAAGCGTAATCATCTCAGCATCAAACAACTGATTTAAAGAATCTTTATGTAAAAAAGTAATAACTCCAATATCAAATTCTTCAAAAATTTCATAATTAATGGTATCATAGTTAGAGCTAAGAATAAATGAACCACAATGAGACAGTGTGTCTAAAAAGTAATCATATATTTTTTTTATTTCCATATTTATCTATAAATAATAGTAGCTTTATCCCTTGCTGGCGCGAGCGTCTCGCTCGTGCCCATAAACAAAATCATGAAGTTTATATATAAATATTCTGAAAATTCAAATACACATTAAGATTCTACAGATTGAAACAAAGCTGGTTGTCATCCAAAGTTTAAAAGTAGTAAAACTTTAATATAAACAACCTCTGCAAGAATACAAGGGTTTTAAATTCAATCTGATTTTTTTATTTCTGATTTTTTATCCTATTTATAAAAGGAAAAGTTCCGTTGTATTCTATCAAAACAGTATCACCTACTTTATAACTTTCACTTTTACTATTGTTTGAATAAACTTCATTATTTATTTTGAAGGTATAGGAGTAGGTAAATGCTCCTGTTAAAAATCCTCTTCTTAGATAATTTTTATTATTAATTATGACTCCTTTTGTTTGTTCAGTATTAAATAAATTTAATATCGGTTTATATATGATTAGGTTTCGCAAAAAATAAATTAAGACTAAGATAACAAGAATTCTTATTGCTATTTTACCACTCATCAATTTCTTTTTCTTCATATTTATCCACTGTATTTTTAGTCGCAGCATTAGTTGTATTTTCAACACTTTTATTGGTTATATTCTTTACCTCTCGCTGGCGCTAAAAGAATAGTCCTGCTACCTAAGGTTTATCTATCTGTTCAACAATATTTATTTTTATGCAAGATGCAATAGTACTAAATAAATGAGTAGGAACAAATTTATCAAGTCCTAACATGAGTACGTCATTAAACCCTTGATTATTAACAGGAAACCAAAAAGAGACTATTTTTTTATTTTTAAATAGTTTATTAATCATTAAGTCTTCTTCATATTGCTCATTATTTATATCAATTAAATTACCTACTATTATTGCATCTGCTTCTTGATCAACATCTAAAACAAGAATATTATTTTCTATAATACAATACATTGAAATAATGTTATTATTATAATCTTCATCTCTTTTTACATATACAGCTTGAATCATTTTTCCTAAGATCCATTGTAATTGCTTTTCCATAATTAATATTTTTGAGCTTTAGAAGATGCTTGTTTAATTATTTTTAAAGTAGTAATTGCTTTTTCTCCTCGCTGGCGTCCTCTGAAAATTCAATTATACATTAAGATTCTACAGATTGAAGCAAAGCCGGTTGCCGTCCAAAGTTTAAAAGTAGTAAAACTTATAGTATATAAACAACCCTTGCAAGAATGTAAGGGTTGTTATTTATTCTAGTATGGATACGAGCAACATGCTCGCGCCAACGGGGACTTAATCTATTAATAAGAGATAATATTTAGTTCTCATTATCAACAGTTTTGATTATAAAATATAATATTAAAACTCCTACTATAAACATTAATAGTGGAGTGATATAAATATTGATATCAAAATATTGATAATCATAAGAAGCATCTTTCAGAAGTTTTCCTATCAACTGCATTCCTGGAGCTATAATTAAAAAAATCATAGTCCATATTTTTAATATTAGTTTAATTTTCGTGTATTTTACAAAAATCAATACCAATAAAAAGAGCGGTATGATTATTGGAACTACAATGAAATAATCAAGACTGGTAAAAAGAACATAGGTATTATATATTATAAGTGCAACAAATAATACTATTAAAACATAGTAGAATGCAGTAGAATTAAATTTAGCTTTTTTCATAATCAATTTCTTTTAGTTTTTTAATCCACTACTTTTTCCGCAGATTTTGAAACGACAGTAACTGCTCCCTTGCTGGTGCGAGCGTATCACTTCTGCCCATAAACAAAATCATTAAGTTTATATATAGCTATTCTGAAAATTCAACCACAGATTAAGATTCTACAGATTGAAGCAAAGCTGGTTCTCATCCAAAGTTTAAAAGTAGTAAAACTTATAGTATAAACAAACCCCTGCAAGAGTGCAAGGGTTGTTATTTATTTTACTTTGGACACGAGCGAGACGCTCGCGCCAGCGGGGGATAGGACTTCAATAATATGGATTATTTTGTCTAGTCTTGCATTTTGGGCATTCTATTACACCATTATTATTAGCTATTTCCCAAGAATTATTACAATTAAAACACATCACCCAATTATCTCCGACAGGAACAGCATTTTGCAATTGATCATTAGGATATTCATTATCAATTAAGCTTTTATATTTTTTAAAAATAGTATTTGCTTGACCTATGTTATCCATCATTTCCTCTTCAAAGAATTTATTACATTTCCATTCTTTAAAGGTAATTAGATTTGGAAAAAAAGGATCTATAGGATAATTCTCTTTGCCAGTAAAACCTTCCCAGTATTTAGACATTCTATTATCTGTAACAATAAAAAATTCAGAAGGATAATTATGAGGATAAGTATTTCCTCCTTCGTCTATAATAAAAAAATTTATTCGTCCCTCCCCTGTATACTCTATTGCATAAACTGTATATTCTTGCCCTATTGTTAATGGAAAACGTTCATAAGGTATTTGCCAGTTTATTTTATAGTTTACCTTTTCTGGATTCTCTATTTTAATATATTTAATTCTCATTTCAATTTTTTTAATTCTTAAGGATAGCGATGTCCTCTACTTTTAGCATTTGTTCCATCTTTTATTTTAAATCCTGAACGTTTCCCAGTTTGATTATTAATGTCATAATGAACCTCTGTTTTTGTACCATCACCATGATCATGGGTATGCTTCATTTTCGTATTGTGATTATACTTAGGATCGTTCAGTTTTCCACTCATAATTGTATCTCCTTCACCTGATTCTGCTTCTTCAATAGTTAACTGTTCTTGTAAATCTTTTGGCTCATATCTTGCATCAGGCTTTCCTTCTTGTGGTACTTTTACGCCATTTACATCGGTTTCTTCTTCAGCAGTATCTTCGGTATTCATACTTCCGTAACCTATACCAGGATCTGCAATTGTTGTATGCCATTGCAAAGGAGGTTTTGTAGCCTGATCTACAATGTAAGCAAGCCCCACTACTCCGAGAATAATCAAGCCAACACCACTTTCCGAAGTCATCGCTCCAAGAGTAGTTGCTGCTGCATAGCCACTATTATTATCCTTGGATTTGCCTAATAAATTTACCTGCGAAATTAAAGATTCTCCACTATTAAAATCTTTCCATACACTATTTTTTGCGTCCCAATAAAACTCTCCATCTGAATCTTTCCAAAATTCTCCATCTTTCCTACCATCCCGATCAGGATAAGCCAATTCTCCCTGCATTCCTGTAGGATCCCAAAAACTTATCGGATTATTCCACACGTAGCTATAAGCTTCATGCGTATATTGGCTTCTTGGATCCACAACACCCCATCTACCCAAATCCGGCATATAAAATCTGGCGCCATAATCATACATTCCTGTTTCCTGCAACTCTTTGCCGTTGTACTTGTAACTATAATATCCTCCAAAATTAGAAGTACTAAGCATTCCTTCAATATGGTTTAATCCAAATGGATAATAGTTGTTGGTGTCTGTAATCTCAAGAGCGCCTTCGCTGTTTTTTGCAAAGCTTACTCTGGCATTGCCAAGGTGATCTCTGTACTGGTAAATATAGCGGTTTTCTGTGAAACTGTAAAATCCTTCAGCGGTAGGCACAAAATCAAGCCTCCATTCCGGAGTTATAACAATACCGGAAAGGGTATTGATGTTTTTATAAGCCTGTTCTTCAAAAGCTGTTTCTGTTCGGCATGCAAGGCAGATTCCATCACCTTCACGATAGGTATACTGGAAGCCATCCAGATAATCAGTCATCGTAATGTTTGTCAGCCCGCGTGGCGGAGCGCTGGAATAGGTTTTGCGAAGTTTTACCCCATCTGCACGATACAGATAATCCAGATTACTATTTGAAGTCTGTCCATTTCCTAGCAAATCTGGTTGAGTAATTAAAAAACTCTTGGGTAGATTAAGGTAATTGTAAACGATGTTTTGAATTCCTTTATCCTTCATATTAACCATATTCCCGTTCAGGTCATAATCAATGGTATTATTTCCTCCTTCATAGCCTGTATCATTTAATGAGCTTTCAATAATCTGGTTCAGGCGGTTTCCTGTATATTTA
>NZ_PCPP01000007.1 GCF_002979755.1 Chryseobacterium culicis
AACACCCAGACTCATCAATAATGAGTAATATCCAACGTATGCTATCATTACTTATTACCCATTACTCATTACTCATCCATTTATCTATATTACTCTGAAGTGATCAGTTAACTTTTATTCAAATAGCGGGGATTTTTTATTTTTTAATTCGAAAATTGTGTAACTTAGTAACATCAAATGATTACGAATCTAAAGATATATACTATGAAAAAACATTTATTCCCTTTATTTTTACTGCTATTAGGTGTGAATGCACAAGCTCAACAGGATTTCTTTGCGATTACAGGAAAAGAGAGTCAGAGTATTACGTTCAATGATTTCCGTGCAATTGATGGGATTAACGGAACTTCAGGAGAGAAGTATTTTACAGCAGATTCTTCAGCCAAAGTATTTTCGCAAACCAGAAAAGGGGTTGTAGCGGAAGACAAAAATTCTTACAGCAATTCTCAAGCCGTAACTTTAGCAGCTCTTGCATATGATTCTTCGAATAATAATCTGGTGTATATGCCAATGTTTTCATCGAATATCTATGTATTGAATCCCCAGACAAAGGAAATCACTTTAGTGGAAAATAATGTTGCAAGAGTATCATCATGCGATATTAACTCTCATATTACCAGAATGACATCCGGATATAACGGGAAAATTTATGCGGTAAATAATGCAGGAACACAGTTTTTGGAAATCAGCAGAAAGGGTGAACAATACATAGTGAATGACCTTGGAATTATTAAAGATGATAGCTCTAATGGACGAAATTCATTTACAGCGATGGAAACTGGATTTGGAGGTGATATGATTGCTGATGCGGATAATAACTTTTATGTTTTCGCTGCTTCAGGAAATGTTTTTAAAGTTCTTACAAAAGATTTGAAAGCTAAATTTATCGGTAAAATATCAGGTATTCCAGATAACTATTCAGTAAATGGCTCTGCAGTAAATGCTCAGGGCAAAATTGTAATAGCGAGTGCAAAAGGAGGTGCTTTATACGAGGTAGATCTGGCAACTTTACAAGCTAAGCAGCTTCCGGGAGAACAGGGACTGCATATTTATGATTTGGCAAGTAAATATTTTGCTAACGATAAATCTTCAATACCCAATAGTCTGAACGCCAATCTTGATATTTATCCAACAAGAGTAGATGAACACTATATCAACGTTCATGTTAATAATAATGTAAAAGGTAGTATTAAACTGAACATTTTCGATATGGCTGGTAAAAATGTAATGATTCAGAATCTGTCTGTGAAAGATGGCTCATTAGATGAAAAAGTATATCTTAATGGACTGGTGGCCGGAGCTTATATTGTAAATATAGCTGATGAATCAGGAAAAATACTATTCAATAAAAAAATTCTGGTAACAAGATAATAGAGTCCTATGACTCAGAATATAAAGACCTTTTCAAATTGTTTTGAGAAGGTTTTTTAATGATTATTTGATCTTCAATAAGTTTTATTTTTCGATATTAAAATGTACTTTTATAAAAAAATATAGATGAAACTATACTTTAATGTAGGATATGTTGTAAAAGCAGGAGAAAATTTGCAGCTGGTATTTGGTGAAGATGAGAATGCCTTACATATCCATACTATGTTTTATGCGGAGAATGGTGTATGGAAATGTGAAGTAGACTATTTCTCAAAATTCATTTCTTATCATTATCGCGTGGTGGATGAAAAAGGAAATGTATTAAGAGAAGAATTTGTGGGACATCATTTGAGTTTCCCCCATAATTATAAGGAGTTTATCATTTTTGACGAATGGAATAACAAAAACTTTCCTGAGAATTATTTAAACAATAAAATCCTTTACAATAAACTGCATGATTTTGTTCCCGATAAAGTGACAGTTTTAAAAAAACATACCCATCTATTCAGAATAGAGGCTCCTATTTATAATCCAGACTGGAGGATTGTCCTTTTTGGAAGTACAGCATCTTTAGGAAATTGGAACTATGACAAAGTTGTTCATCTGCATCAGACTGATTTTGGGATGTGGGAAACGTCTGTTGAAATTCCTGAAAATGAATTTATCCAATTTAAATATTGTATTTACGATACCCAAGAAAACAGGGTTATAGATGTAGAAACAGGTGAAAACAGATTTACCGTGGCCAATCCATTGAATGATGTGCTGCAGATTGTTTCCAACCATTATTTTAGATTTAAAGGATATCAGATGTACCACGATGCCGGCGTTGCAGTTCCGGTATTCTCTCTGAGAAGCGAGGATGGATTTGGGGTAGGTGAATTTGCAGATATTAAAAAACTGGCAGATTGGACAAAAGAAACCAATCTTGGTATTATTCAGATTCTTCCGATTAATGATACAACAGCGAATTATTCATGGACAGATTCCTATCCATATGCTGCCGTATCCGTATATGCTTTACACCCACAGTATATTTCTTTAGAAAACCTTGATTATTCTTTACCGAAAGAATTAGTTAATGAATATCTGTCTGAAAAAGAGAAATTAAACACTTTGGATCTGATCGATTATGAAAAGATGATCGAAAGCAAATGGAAATATCTTACAGCAGTTTTCAATAAGGAAAAAGACAAAATTTATAAGGATAGAAACTTCAAAAAATTCATTAAGGATAATGAATACTGGCTTGTTCCTTATTCAGCTTTCTGTGTTTTAAGAGATAAATATAAGACCCCGAATTTCAACGAGTGGAAAACCCACAAAAAATATATTGCAGGAAAGATCTTACAGTTTTTTACAACGAAAAATAAAGATTATGATACCTCAATGCTTCATGCCTGGGTACAGTATCAATTGCATATACAACTTAAAGATGCCGTTGATTATACCCATAACCTGGGAGTTTCGTTGAAGGGAGATCTTCCCATCGGTATCTATAGATATTCTGTAGAAGCCTGGACAGAACCGGAATTATTCGGAATGGATTTCCAGGCTGGGGCACCTCCTGACCAGTTTACAGAGCTGGGGCAAAACTGGGAATTCCCAACGTACAACTGGGAAGCCATGAAAGCAGACGACTACAGATGGTGGAAAAATAGGTTCAAAGCTCTTGAACAGTATTTTGATGCCATGAGAATTGACCATATTTTAGGCTTCTTCAGAATATGGAGGATGCCTATTTCTGCCGTACAAGGAATTTTAGGATACTTTTATCCCGCTGTTCCTATTGTTGTAGAGGAATTTAAGGCTTGGCAGATTCCATTCAATTTTAACAGGTACTGTAAGCCTTTTATCAACAACGAGGTATTATGGGAATATTTTGGAGAAGAAAATGGAAAAGCCCTTGAATTTATGAACCGTAATGAAGACGGTACTTATACTTTCAAAGAAGAGTTTGATACCCAAAGAAAGCTAGTCAACTTTTTTAAGAAAAAATCATATGGTGCTCTTGAAGAAAAACTGGTTTCTCTGTGCGCCAATGTTTTGTTTTTAACAGAAGAAAGAAATGGGAAAACGGTTTACCATCCTAGATTCAATGTTTACAATACAGAGTCTTATAAATACCTTCCGGAATCCGAACAGAAAAGCATTTATGATTTGTACCACGACTATTTCTTCAGGAGACAGGATCATTTATGGTTTGAAAAAGCTATGGAAAAACTTCCGGTTATTCTGAATGCCACCAAAATGCTGATCTGTGGGGAAGATTTGGGAATGGTTCCTGCCTGCGTACCTGTTGTGATGGATGAATTGGCCATTATAGCACTTAAGGTACAAAGAATGCCTGCCGAAAATATACCATTCTATAATCCTAAGAATGCCAATTATATGAATGTGGTAACTGCTTCTTCCCACGACAGTTCAACCTTGAGACAGTGGTGGAAAGAAGATCGTGTACTTACCCAGAAATATTATAATCAGCAGCTGATACAATATGGAAGAGCTCCTGAAGAGCTGAACCCTCACCTTGCAGAAATCATTATGAAGCAGCATTTATATAATGAGGCTATGCTTGCTATATTCCCGATTCAGGAATTCTTTGCAACAGATATAGAACTTACCAATAAAAAAATGGATAACGAAAGAATTAACAATCCTGCCGTTTTTCCACATTACTGGCGCTATAGAATGCACATAAAGCTGGAAGACCTGAAAGAGAAAAAATCTTTCAATAACAAAATTGCTCATTGGATAAAAGATAGTGGGAGGATGTAAATTTAACACCTGATTATCAATGAGTTAATAATATTTTAAAAGAAGTTTGATCTTATGATTTAACTTCTTTTTTTTATTTGTATCAAAAAGATAGAATTAAGATATTCTGCTATATATTAACCAATTAACGACTATAGAGATGAAAAAAATATTTTTGGGATTAGCTCTTGGGTTAGGCGTTTTGACGTCGGCTCAGCAGTATCCGAATAATGGTTGGGATGATGATGGTTATTATCAGAATGATGGAGGTTATTACAACGATGAAGATGACAGGAATTATTTCCCTGACGATTATTATTACAATTATCCTCAGGACTATTATCCAAGTAATTATTACCAAAGCTACTATAACGACTACAGAGGAAGTATTATTAATATCGACTGGAACGGATTTTTCGTACAGAACAGATTAAGCAGATGGCAGGTAGATCAGATTATGAGATTGAATAATCTGTATGCAAGTTTTACAGTATGGAATAATTTCTATAGATATAATCCGGATAGATGGTATTATGACAGGTTTTATGCTTTGGAAAGAATCTTAGGACCAAGAGTATTTGTTGTTTTCCAAAATAACTATTACAGAGGTTCCAGCCCGATTGTATATTTCCAGAATTACAGAAGATCCTATTATGTTCCGAGATATACGGTAATGCCTAGATACAGAAATATCAATATCAATATTTACAGGGTAGACCGATCAAGATTCCGCAGAATGGATAACCCTACTTTTGATATTATCAGAAGAGACAGCAGACCTGACAATGGTTTCCGAAACACAAGAAGTAATGGAGATAATGGTGGATTCCGTGGTAATAGCGGAAGTAACAATAATTCAGGTTTCAGAAATGACAATAACGGAGGATTCAGAAACAACAATGGAGGTGGTTTCAGAGGAAATTCTGATAATGGAGGAAACAGAGGGAATTCAGATAATGGAGGCTTCAGAAATAACAATGGAGGTGGTTTCAGAGGAAATAATGAAGGAAGAGAAGCTCCGAAAAGAGAAAATAATGGCGGATTCAGAGGAAATAATGGAGGCTTCAGACAGAAATCTGAAAATGCTGCTCCAAGACAAGAGAACCGTGGTAATAGCGGTGGCGGCTTTAGAGGCAGTTTAGTTAGGAATTAATTTTCATATATTATATTTAAGTGGTGTGAAGGGCAGGTTTTTATAATCTGTCCTTTTTTGTTGTTTTATTAATTTATTTTAGTTAAAATTTAACATTATTTATGAATTTGTTAATTTAACTTATGTTTTAATCCATAATCAAAAAGATATAATAACAAAATAACAATTAATTAAATTTTAAAAAGATGAAAAAATTAGTTTTAGCAATAGCATTTATCGGAATGGGAAGTTTTGCCATGGCACAACAAACAACAACTCCACAAGACAGACAGGCAAGAGCCGTTGAAATGAAGCAGAGAATGGAACAGAAACAACAGGAACGTTTGGATCAGATGCAAAAAGATCTTAATCTTAACCCATCTCAGGTAGCTCAGATAAAAACGCTTCAGGATAAAAGAAAAGCTGAAATGAAGGCGGAATTCGACAAGAATAAGGTAGACAGACAAGCTAAAATGCAGGAAATGCAGGCCAAAAGAGCACAAATGGATACTGATATGAAAAAAATCCTTACTCCTGATCAATATGATAAATGGCAGGCTGACAGAAAAGCAAAAGCAGAGAAAATGAAGATGGCTATGAAAGAAAGAAGAATGATGAAAAAGCCGATGAATACGGGAACTGCTGAAGTAAAATAACAGCTTGTAATTTTAGTTTTTTAATGTGTTAAGGATGGATGTTTTTCCATCCTTTTTGTATTAATTTTCTTTAAAACTTTTGATTTCGGGCTTTTATTCCCTATTTTTGAATATAAATTTAATACTTATGGTTAGCGAAAAAATTGCAAAATTAATTAACGAACAAATTGCCCACGAACAATACGCTGCTCAATATTATCTTTCAATGTCTGCATGGTTTTCTGGAAAAGATCTGGATGGAATTGCCAACTATTTCAGAGTGCAGAGCAAAGAAGAATTGATGCATGCTGATAAAATGTTTGATTATTTGAATGATGTAGGCGGGGAAATTATCATCGGAGAAATTCCAAAACCTCCACATGAGTTTGAAAATGCAACCGATATTTTTGAAAAAGCATTGGCCCATGAGAAAATAGTAACTAAAAGTATTTTCAATATTGTAAAGAATGCTAACGAAGAGGGAGATTTTGCAACAACATCATTCCTGCAGTGGTTTATCAACGAACAGGTAGAAGAAGAAGCGAGTGCTTCTCAATACGTAACAAAAATCAAAATGGTATGCGATAATCCATCCGCATTATACCTTTTTGACCAGGAATTGTCTCAGAGAGTATTTACTCCCACTACAACAGCTTAAGATTGAAAATTCTTCAAAATATTAAACCGTTATCCTCTGGAATAGCGGTTTTTTATTATATAATGATAAAATCTATCTCTTAGGAGTTTGTCTTTGTAATCTCACCGCAGAAATAAAAACTACAGCTCCTAATACAAAACTTAGAAACAGTGATTTTACAATGTTTTCAGTTGGTAAATAATGATCATCTTCTGTAACAGGAGGATCTAAACAATCAACAATATTATAAATGACCATGGCAGAAAATAACATCATGATCAGACTTATTGCAAAGGAATTTAAATATATTCTCATGGTTGGCTAGTTGTAATCAAATATAATCAAAGACTATATTTTTATTCGTACAAAATAAAAATAGTTAATCCTTTTATATTTTGAAGGGTTTTTTATGAGAATTATTATAGTAACCTTTCGGTAATGTATAGAGTTATAGATAAATAATCTGAGTTTTAAGAACTTTTTTGCCCAGACGCTCCAGAATATTTTTATATCCTTCTACCTGCGCTTCATCCTTAGCCTTTTGTTCACCGGTTTTAAAATCTACAATGATATAGCCTTCCGGACCCTTTAAAATACGGTCTGGTCTGAATATATGGCTTTCTCCTTTTTCAGAGATCATAATATCTTTTTCGTTGATTACTTCCCATTTCTCATCAAAGAACTCTGCGTAAGTTCTGACAATTTCCTGTAGGGTAACCTGTATTTCATTTTTCTCTTCCAGTGTAATTTGTCCTTCTAAAGCATATCCGTCCAAAACCTTGATGATATCCTTCTCAGTATTGATTTTTGATAAAAGCTCATGGACAAAAAGCCCGATTCTTACCTTTTCATTTCGTACCTGATAATTTTTTGACGGCGTAGCAATCTTGATAGAAGTACTTTTTTCATTGACATTTTTCAGATCTTGAATATTCTGGGTTTTAAATAATGAACTTTTATCTTTAGAATGTTTCTTCAGCATCTCAGGATTTATTTCATACACATCAAATTCATCAGTCTGTTCCGCGTTTTTTGTCTGAAGGAATTCTAAAATTTCCAGATTGTTAGACGTTTTATTTGCCTTTTGCAGATAGAAAAACAGCTGTTCAACAGGCCTCGTGGTAGCTACATACTGCAGACACAATCTGTCAATCAGGTTTTTGTAAGCATTTTTACTGTTGAAAAACAGAATCTCATCATCATAGGCTTCCAGATTTTTGCTGAACTGATTGATATTCACTGATTTTAATGCTTCACTTTCATTCGTATCAAACCAGTTGGTAAATTCACTGTCACGGTTTTTATTCATCATAGGAATAAAAACAATGGGAAATTCCAGACCTTTAGACTTGTGAATGGTCATGATTTGTATGGCATCAATATTTTCCGAAGCCTGTATGGTGTAGGAAGAAGCTTCTTCATCCCAATATTTCAAAAACTCTTTGGTACTGGCACCTGCATTCTGCGTGAAATTGAAAAGCATTTCCAGAAAGTTCAGTAAAAAGTCTGTCTCTTTGTTTTCAACAGAAAATTCATTGATGTAATATTCAATGAAATTATACAGATTGAATCTCGGGAAATTATCCTGTTTAAGCTGCAGTAAATATTTCTCCTGAATGAATTGTAATATTTCTTCATGCCCCTCAATATTCAGAATTTCTTTCATCCCAAAAGTGAAATCAGGCATATGAATTTTCCCCAGTGTGTTCAGATGATACATCATCATGATCAGGCAGGTTTTATTCTTAGGATTGAGTTCCCAACGGAGGAACTCTATAACAGCCTTTAAAGTATTGGAAAGTTCCAGCGTAAGACCCTTATCAGAGATTGTTTTAATATTGGTTTCCTCTCCCTTATACTTAACCTTTAAATTTCCCAGTTTTTGGGAATAGCTGAAAATATCAAAATTTCCGCGGCAAAGGATCGTAATATCGGAGAATTTAAAGCCATTATCCAGACATTCCTGGATATCTTTTTGCATTCTTTCCGAAGTATCAGTATAAAATTCTTCATTCGTAAGATTTTCGATCAGATTTACCTTTACCCGTCCATCTATTTTGGATTTTGGATTTTGCTCAGCATCTGCCCCGAAAATATTCTTATGCTCTTCCAGCAGTCCTTCAGAATGAAAACGATACAATTCATTATTGAACTGTACAATGTTTCTTGCACTTCTCCAGTTGTCTTTTAATACCAGAAGATCGGCCTCTTTAGGGGAGAACTCTTTTTTGTTGATAATATCCAGCATCAACTTACTTTCTCCACCACGGAATCTGTAAATACTTTGCTTGGGATCACCTACCAATGTGAATGAAGTATACTCTGTAGAAACACTGTGATCTCTCAGCGGAACAAAATTCTGCCACTGCAGTTCCGATGTATCCTGAAACTCATCAAAAAAATAATGCTGAAACTGTGCGCCTACTTTTTCGTAAATAAAAGCTGAAGGTTCATTTTTAAGATTTTCATTAATCAGGATATTAAACTTAGAAAGAAGAACAAGATCATTTTCCTCCTCAATTTTTTGAAGTTCATCCTGAATATCTTTATTAACCTTTAAAGGAAGAAGAGCAGACAAAACTTTCTCTTTCTTCTGAGTCTCAATGTACAGAACAATAAGTTTCATCCTATTGTCAAGAAGCTGATCAAGAATCTCCAAAATATCGGACTCCTTATGCTTTGATTTTGAAGAAGCTCCTTTCCTGTAATTGTTGATCACAGATTCTTCCTGGGTGGTTGGAAAAGGAAAACCTGCCCTTTTCTGTTGATAAAAATCGATGACCTTAGTAAAGAAGCCTCCGATTCCATTTTTACCCTGAGCAAAATCTTCAATTTCTATATTTCTTGATTTGAATAATTCAATGGAATGGGCTGCCAGCTCAGCAGATTGCTTTTTGTTTTGTACGATTTCTTTACGGAGCGTATTCTTTATATTCTCATAATTGGCATCGTCAAAACTTTTGTTGCTTTTCAGATGTTCGTAGTGAATATCCTTTACAAATTCCTTAGCCGAATCATAAAGGTTTTTATTAAGATTAATCCTTTCATTGTTTTCAAGACTATAGTCTACATAATCCATGAAAGAATTGGAAATCTTTTCATTCTCACCGATCTGATCCAGCATTTTATCAACTGCTTCTATCAGAAATGGTTCAGCTTCAATTTCAAGATTGAAATTTTTAGCCAGTCCCAGTTCATAAGAAAAGCTTCTTACCAGCCTTGAATTAAAACGGTCAATCGTTCCGATATTCAATGTGGAATAATTGTGGAGAACATAGTCAAGCAATTTTTTTGAACGGTGGTGAAGTTCATCAATGGTAATTTTTAAGCCCTGTTCTTCAAATGCTTTCTGGATATTTTTCAGATCCGTATTCTCTGCATAGTCTTTAGATGAAAAATTTCCCAACCATGATAAAATTCTTTCCTTCATCTCGTTGGCTGCTTTATTGGTAAAAGTCAGGGCGAGAATATTCCTGATCGACTGTTGTTGATTAGGATAGCGGAGACAGATCATCAGAAGCCTTTGTACCAGGGCATACGTTTTCCCGGATCCGGCAGAAGCATTGATGACTGTGTAAGAATTTTGCATTGTTAGAGGAGAATTGAGACTGCAAGTTAGCTAAAATTTAAAAGAAAATTTAACAATTTAATTGGGCTATTTAACACTTTACAAGGCAAAAATCAAAAAGAAATATTAAAACGCGTTAACTGTGGTTAAACTTATGGGATAAATTAAAAATAATTTTAGCTTTGCTTTATAAAAAATAGCCCGTGAAACTTAAATTATTCTTTTTCTTATCCTTTATTCTTTTTATCCATACCCATGCCCAAAGCTATATATTTGGTAAGATTACTTCCGAAAGCGGTACTGAAATGCAGGATGTGAATGTAGTTAATATCAGAACGGACGAGATCGTAGTTTCCAACCGGGATGGTCATTTTATGATTTCCGGAAGACAGGGAGATGAATTACGTTTTATAAAAGCAGGTTATGAACGTCTGACAAGAAAAGTTACTCAGGAAAATACCCAGTCTCCTATGAATATAAGTATGGTTCGGCAAACCATTGAGATTCCTGAAGTAGAAGTGAAACAAGGGCTTACCGGAAACCTGAAAATTGATTCAAAACTTTATAATAAACCTAAAAGGGTAGAAAAATTAATCAAAGAAATTGATCAGTATATTGCTCAGAAATCAGATCCTAGAATACTGGCCGCAAAACCTGGAGAATTCGTACAGCCGAAAGGTCAGGGATTTTCTATAGGGAAAGTTAAAGATAAATGGGATGATGTAGATCTAATGAAATACATCAGGGCAAGCCTGGGTGACGATTACTTTACCAATCTTAAAATAGAGAAACCTCTGATAGATCATTTTATTTATTATGTTTTTGCAGGCGGCTTCGAAAGAAAGAAAATTTTGAAATACGGATTCTGCAGCGATGCAGATCTGAACAGGTTTCAACGTTTTGTTCTGACAAGGATTTCTTCTTATCGTGCTCCACAAACTCAAAGATAAATGGAAAAAAGATATATCAGTAGATTTTTATTTCTTGTGCTTTTTTGTATCACTTCAGGATTGTCGGGACAGCAGAAAATATCAGGGAAAGTTATTACAGGAGATGAACTGGACTTTGCTCCTGTACTTATCGTTAATATTTCAGGAAACAAAAGCATATTAAGTGATATGTCCGGAAAATTTGAGATCGAAGCTAAAGAAAATGATGAAATCAGATTTGTCAAAGAAGGATATTACCGGGTTGATAAAAAAATTACGAATGAAGATCTCAGCTCTCCATTACATATCATTTTGAAAAAAATGGAGATACAGATTCCTGAAGTGAAAATTAAGTACAGACCTACCGGAAATCTGGCAAAAGATAATCAGCATTTGAATGAATCCAGAAAGCTTAAGTCCTTAAAATCAGATATGGAGGAGTATATGAGAAGCCCGCTGAATCAACCCTTACCCAATAATACGCTGTCAAAAACTTTTACAGGACATGATTTTAATGTGGGGCAGGTTAATTTGTTTGGCGTATTTAATGCTGTATCAGGTTTGGTAAAGAAAGCAACAAAGCCTAAAATTACTAAAGCGAATTACAATGAAACCCAGGATTTTCTAAGGAGAGTAAGAAATGAAATAAACCTGAGTTTCCTTAAAAAATACGGAATGGATGAGGAACAGATTGATACATTTCTGCTGTATGCCGATAAGACCCGTTCATTGGCAAAAAGATACCGTAAGGATTTTAGTATCGATGTCGTTGAATACGAGCTTAAAATTGCCTTCGGGGAATACAGTAAAACGAACAAATTAGAAGGAACTCAAGATAATACCTATAAAAATTAGAAGTTGGCTTATATTACTGAAAATACTGAAACATTCGGGCAAAGAAAAATTTTTCTCTTCCTGATGCTTCTGTGCAGTACTTTCTTTTTTTCTCAGCAGACAGTGACGGGACGAATAGTGGAAGATAACGGAGAGAATTTGAGTAAAGTAATTGTTATCAATATGTCTACTGACAAGAAGGTATATTCTGATGCAGAAGGAATATTTTCTATTGAAGCCAAGCCTAATGATGAACTGAGATTTGTAAAAGAAGATTTCAACAGAACATCCAGAAGAGTTCTCACCAATGGTGCCAATTTACCCCTGTTTATTACGCTTTATCAGATTCCGAAAGATGTGGGTGAGGTGAAGATTGTAAAAAAACTCACCGGAGATCTGGAAGCGGATTCCCGGATTGTAGCCAAAGTAGATAAAGGGGAACAGGTGAGAGATGCTGTAGGTCTTCCGCAGCCGGTAGGAAAAATGAGAGAAAAACCCGCTGAAGTGAAAAGTGTCCTTTTGCCGATACTTTTAGGAAACCTAAATGTTCAGGGAGTTTATGATCTGATAAGTGGTAAAGCCAGAAGACAGAAAAGACAATATAGATATGACGATCTTCAGGAACATGTTGCCTGGGTTCGGGATAGAATAGATGATGATTATTTTATCAAAGCAGGAATTCCTGGTGACAGAATTTCAGAATTTATTCAGTTTTCATTCTTAGCAAAACCTCAGGTGAGAACTTATGTGAAAGCAAAAAATCTTTCGGGAGTAATGCTGAGATTGGAAGAAACAGTGCCTCTTTTTATGGAGAGACTGAAGCAAAATTTAAAGTAACTTAAATGTTAATAAATTCTTAAAATATTGGAATAGAAATTGATACAATCTAATGGTAACAACCCAAATTCACAAGTTTTATGAATAAAAACATTTTTGCAGTGGCTATTGCAGCCTTAGGTTTTGTGATTGGTCTTGCATTTTTAGGAAATGCTATAAAGAACAGGAATAAATCTGAAAACACCATTTCTGTAACAGGATTAGGAATAAAACAATTTACTTCAGATCTGATTACCTGGTCCGGAAGTTTTTCCAAAAATAATGTAGATCTGAAATCTGCCTACGACGAACTGGCAACAGACCGAAAAGTAATCAATGACTATTTGCTTTCAAAAGGAATACAGCAGAAGGAAATTGTGTTTTCTTCCGTAGATATTCAAAAACAATTCAGAAGCTATAATGATTCAAATGGAAACTATGTACAGGGAGAATTCTCTGGTTATAACCTCACACAAAAGGTTTCTATTGAAAGCAAAGAAGTTGGCAAAATAGAAAATCTTTCCAGAAATATTACTGAAATTATCAACCGCGGGATTGAATTCACTTCTTCTTCACCGGCTTATTTCTACACCAAACTGGCAACAGTGAAACAGGAAATGATTGCCAGTGCTACAAAGGATGCAAAAGAACGTGCTGAAAAAATTGCGGAAAATTCAGGCAGTGATCTGGGAAATCTGAAGAAAGCTACCATGGGAGTGATTCAGATTACAGCACCCAATTCTAATGAAGACTATTCTTATGGTGGAACTTTTAATACTTCATCCAAAGAAAAAGAAGCCAGTATTACGATCAAACTGGAGTATGAAGTAAATTAATATAAAATATCAGTAAAAGAAAAGCGCCGGAAAATTATTCCGGCGTTTTATATTTTAATGATAAATGATATCAAGAATCTCTTTTTTAGCTTCCTCCACATTTTCAGGAGTATAATTGGCTAGCAGCCATAAATTCAAAGATTTTTTTCCTTCACCATAACTAGGCTGTATATGATGGGTATCAATAAGTGTGAAATTATTTCTCTGATAAAAAGAATAACGTCTGGATGCATCTTCATTCAATTCTGCAGGCTCAATTTCCAGGATTATGCGTGGATAATTTTCTGATAAATGATTCATAATATGAGAACCCAGTTTTTTACTTCGAAATGCTTCAAATACTTCGAAATGCTCCACAAAAACAAAAGAACTCAGCTCCCAGAGAATAAGGTAGCCAATAGCTTCTGATTCATGGATGACAGACATGAATTTTACATAGGGATTTGAAAATAAGCTTTCAAACTGATCTTTGTCTCTTTGCTCGTCTACAGGAAAAGTGGTAGTGTACGAAGTATAGATTTCCTGAACTCTATGATCTTCAGCAGAAGTAATGGGTGAAAATTCCATAATTTATAAATCAAAGACACTGGGTCTTCTGGTGATAAAAATATCTTTAATCCAAAGTGTAAATGCCAATCCCAGATAGATCAGAAAGAAAAATCCAGCGGTTGCAAAAGTAGAGTAGATGAAGAAAATTCTCAATTTAGAAACAGGAATTCCCAGCTTGGCACCTGTTCTAGTCAGTACACCAAACCATTCTCTTTCCATTTTATGACGGATATTACTCAGCATTTTTCAGATCGTTATTTAACAGTTTTAAATCCAATACTGCAAGTTAAGGATTTTTTTTGACAACGATTTTTGGGTGATTTGAACTTTTCAAAACATTCATTCTTTTAACAATTTGAACCCAATAGCGCAGGACAAACAGTTCTTCGGCTCACAACAGGTCTTATGATGATAAATCAGGCTTTGGCTTTCTAAAGCATTATTCACTTTCAAACCCAGCTTTTCCCAGTTTTTAATAACCGTATTTTTTTCAGCAGAAATAGTGCTGTAACGTTCAATGATTTCATTGGCAATTTCTTCGTGGTGATCTTTTTGGTAGGCATATTGTAATGGAAGTACCGTGTTTAGAATGAGAAGATCAACAAAATCTTTACTCAATGTTTTAGGCTGTACTTTGGAAATACTTCCGAAATTAAAATGAAAATTCCAGTACTCAGAGGCTTTTACAGATTTGAAAATGTCATACAGCTGCTCTGTGCTTTTCGCTTCCATAATTTTTGAGAATAAATGCTGATGTTTGTAAAGGTCTGCTAATTGTGACAATCGAATGGTAGGGAAATTGGGAGGTCTTAATCTTAAAAATTTAGGATGAAACTTTAAATCAGAAACTGGAAATTTCGCTGTAAGGAATTCAAATTCTCTTTTCCATATTTTCATCTGTCCGTCCTGTGGATCATCAAGCCATCCCGAAATTCCGAACAATAAGGCTTCAAGCTGAAGAGGATTCTGACGGATTTTATTAATAATCCTGTAATCTACACTTTCTGCAATCTGCCGGAAAATATGGGCATTTACTTTTAAGCCAAATGAATAGGCAAAACTGTGAAATAAAACAGCCTCAAAATTATTTTTGTATTGATGTAAACTCTGCTCAATCTCCAAGGATTTTTCATCCAGTTTTTTCAGAATATTCTCTTCATGGAAGTTGAACGGTATTTTTTTTGGGTCAAAAATATTTTCACAGGCAATAAATTGATCTCCGTTATTGAGTTTTTCATATCTCCAAAGGATATTTTTATCGATATAGTTTTGCAGCTCCAATGTCGGAACTCGTTTTTCGGTAAGGTCATGAATTTCTATGTCGTGCTGAAATACAACATGAAGAATGATGTTCTGATAATTGGGATCTATGGAATGATGGTGGAAAATCCAGTCTGAGGAACGGACATGCAGTTCTATGTTTCCTGCGAGAAGTAAGCCGTTGATTTTGATTTTAGCGTCCAGAAAATCGGGACCAGCGTTTTTATTCCATTTTCCGAAATGGATGATCTCAACGGAATTTCCTTCAATATCTTTGAAGTCAAAATGTTTGAAAACCTTATAGTTCCAAAGATATTGAAGTAGTTTTTCCGTCATAAGTGTGACGTAAATATAATAGAAATATTATACTTTCGTCAGCTCCTTATTAAAATTTTCTATGGTCGTTCTATACATTTTCTCATAGATAGGAAGAATGTTTTTCAAATCGAATTTTATCGCCTGATCTTTCGCATTTTGCTTCATTTTGGCTAAAAGTTCATCATTGCTCAACAGCTTGATCGTGTAGTTGCTCATGGCTTCTACATTTCCGATTTCAGCAAGATATCCGGTTTCTCCCTGAATGTTCACTTCAGGAATTCCTCCTGCATTGGAACTGATTACCGGAGTATAAGCTGCCATTGCTTCCAAAGCTGCCAGACCGAAACTTTCCTGCTCCGAAGGAAGAAGAAATACATCCGAAAGCTGTAAGATTTTATACAAATCATTTACCTTTCCTAAAAGACGTATTTTGGAAATAAGTTCAGGGTTTTCTTCCAAAAACTGATTTACTTTTTCCATATCCGGACCTTCACCAATGATGATCAGTTTGGATTTAACTTTTTTCTCCACATTCTTAAAGATCTGAAGCACCTCGTCCACACGTTTTACAGGACGAAGATTGGATACGTGGATCAGAATTTTTTCATCAGGATTGGCAAACTGTGTTCTCTGACATTCAGAGCAGTCATCAAATTCAGAATTGTCAATAAAATTGGTAATCACCTGAATTTCCTTTTTGATGTTGAAGAACTGAAGGGTATCTTTTTTCAGGCTTTCAGAAACTGAAGTAATAGCGTCAGACTGATTGATTGAAAACTCTACAGCATGTTTATAACTAGGGTGCTGACCAACAAGGGTAATGTCTGTCCCGTGCAATGTTGTTACCAACGGAATATCATTATTGTCTTCTTTAAGCATTTGTTTTGCTGTAAAAGCAGCATATGCATAAGGAATGGCATAATGTGCGTGAAGAAGATCCAGTTTATAAAGATTGACAACCCTGTAGATCATCGAGCTTAGTGCAATATCATAAGGCTGGTACTGGAAAAGCGGATAGGTCTGAACATTTACTCTATGAAAGAAAATATTCGGGTTGGTGATATCTAATCTTGCGGGAAGTGCAGAACTGATGAAATGTACTTCATATCCTTTATTGGCAAGAGACATTCCTAATTCTGTTGCTACAATTCCGCTTCCCCCATAGGTGGGATAGCAAAGTATGCCTATTTTCATTAGATTATTGTTGTTTTTGATGTTGTATTATTTGATAGTTGTTGAGGTATTGGTATTAAGTTCTATACCCATTCCCGGTTTCAGCTGGTCATTCACCAGTACAGGAAGTTTTCCCCATATTTTTGTTTTTCCGTTTAGTGCATCAGCTGTCGCATTCATTGAATCATCATTGTTTTCATAAGAAACAAGAACTGTTGAAACTTTTGAAATATCAATATCTTTTAATGCATAAGCACTTCCGAATACATTGAGAATTACATTTTGATTTCTTGTAAGATCGGAAAGTATTTTTTTCGATTCTGCGGATATTTTGTAAGGTTTATAAGCGGTTGAATTGTCCTTATGAAACCCTACAATAACGGTAGAACCTGCCGGAATAGTAGTAATTTCTCCTGCTTTTTTGATCACCACATTATTTCCTAATCTGTTGGCGAAAGTTTGATAAGGAGCTTCTTCAAGAGGAATATAATATACCTGTTTTCCTGTAAGAGGCAGTAATTTCTTTTCATCCTTTAATAAAGTCAATGCATTGGAATAAAGGTTTTGTACCAATTGAGTATGAGAATCATTATTCAAATCAGCATTGATGTTTTCAGGATTTTTGGGGGTGTATTGAGTTAATCCAAGGAAATATTTGGTCAACAGAATCTTCTTCACGCTTTCTTCTACTCTTGATTGAGGAATTTCTCCTTTATCAATGGCTTTCTGAATGAGTTTTTTCCCTTCAGAAACCCCTTGAGAGAAAAGCATAATATCATTTCCTGCTTTAAAAGCCATGGCATCCAGTTCACCTGGTTTGTATTTATTCGCTACAGCGCCCATATTTAAGGCATCAGTAATGATTAAACCTTTATAACCCAGCTTATCTTTTAATAATCCTGTAATGATATTTTTAGAAACAGAAGCCGGAATCCCTTTTCCTGATTCTAAGCTCGGGACATATAAATGAGCTACCATTACGCCGCCGATTCCTTTATTCATCAACGCTTTAAATGGTGCCAGTTCTACGGTATTAAGCCTGTCAATAGTGTGAGAAACTACAGGGAGATCAAGGTGAGAATCTGTGCTGGTATCGCCATGTCCTGGAAAGTGTTTAATCGCTGCCAGTATATTATTGTCCTGAAGACCATTAGAGTAGGATAGAGCAGAGCTGATTACATTATTCACTTCGGATCCAAAACTTCTGTTACCGATAATCGGATTATTAGGATTGGTGTTTACATCCACTACAGGGGCAAAATCCCAATTGATTCCCATTCTGTGGCAATCTTCGGCAATTTTCGCAGCCATCTGATGGATCAGGTTTTTATCCTGGATGGCTCCTAATGTCATTGCCCATGGAAATTTATGAGCCGTGGCAATTCTCTGGTATAGTCCCCATTCTGCATCCATCCCGATCATCAAAGGAACTTTTGATTTTTGCTGAAATTCATTCACCAGATTGATTTCCCTTGCTGCATCATCCTGCATTAAAATAAGACCGCCTATTTTATCATTGGCAACAATAGTTCTTACCTGGCTGATATAATCTTCTCCTTTATTGGTATACAGTGCTACAATAAAAAGCTGTCCTAGTTTTTCATCCTGAGAAAGATTTTTGTATGTTTTATCAACCCATTGCTGAGCTTTTTTCAAATCTTCTTTGGATGCATTTTTTGGCTGATACTGAGCCTTAATCGTAGGACTTATCAATGCAACAATAAAGAGTGAAGTATATAATAATTTCTTCATGACTTTTTGAATAAGAACAAAAATACAATTAAAAAAATGAGGAAAACAAAGTTTTTGAGATTTTTGGTATATGATTTGAATACGCAATATAAATAATAACTAAACTTTAATAAGAAATGAAAAAAATACTTCTCTTTTTATTCCTGGGGGCTGTAGGTTTTACCGCTTATAGCTGTGACAATAGTGATGATGTTGTGGTAGCAAAAGATTATGATACTATAAATCAGTCATTTGATATATCTCCTACTTTTACAAGAGTTAGTGACAATCTTTACAGATGGAGTGATGACTTTAACAGTCCATTAGTACAGTCTGATATGGTACTTATTTATATGCAGAATGGGACTGACGGAGATTCTCCTGTATGGAAGCTTCTTCCGTATACATCGTATGTGGGGAACGCTAATAATGATGCTGTAGATTATATTTTTGATTTCAGTAAGTATGCTGCTACTATTAATATTAACTCTACCAATACATTTAGCTTAACAGCTAACCCAACGTACTATCAGAATAAAAAATTCAGAGTTCTTATTCTTCCTGCAAACGGAACTGGTACAGGTGGTGCAAAAGCGGCTAAAGGTTCTGCTGTAGATTATAACGATTACAAAAGCGTAATTAAATATTACAATATTGACGAGTCTAAAATCAAGACTAAATAATTTAGAATATCTTTTCAGTTTTTTATAATTAAAAAAGCTCCGGGAGAAATATCTCTCGGGGCTTTTGATTTATAAACATTATGGATAATCGTCAGATCATTTGATTCATGGGTATCGTTGGCGAGAGAATTTCTTGTTAAGTATATTTAGAATGATATTTTATATACAGAAGTAAAGTATGAACAAGATAAACGGCAAAAGAAAAGCTTCAGAATATTCTGAAGCTTTTCTTTCTATTTTATTTAGTTATCATTGTCATCAAGAAGATGTCCAAAGAAGTCTTTTTTTGTCTGCAGATATCCTTTGCTTATTTCATTAGCCGGAATCTGTAATGGTACTCTAGAATTAAGGTGAATATTGCTGTCTACAACATATTTTACCTTTTCAGGATTATTGGTAAGAAGGTTGATATCTTTTACCTCCAACAGATTAAGGATTTCAATGGCTACGCCAAAGTTTCTGTCATCTGCGGGAAGTCCCAGTTCAAGGTTGGCCTGTACGGTATCCAGTCCTTTTTCCTGTAGTGAGTATGCCTTCAGCTTGTTGATGATCCCGATGTTTCTTCCTTCCTGTCGAAGGTAGATGATAATTCCACCGTTTTCATGGATATATTTCATTGCAGCATCCAATTGTTGGCCGCATTCACATTTTTTTGAATGGAAAACTTCTCCGGTAATACATTCTGAATGGAAACGAACATTGACTGGTTCTGAGAAATCTGTATTTTCAGCAACGATGGCCATATGAGGCATCCAGTCGTTTTCGTTTTCGGAGAAAGCTATCATTCGGAAAGTGCCGTGCTCTGTGGGAACATTGGCTTCCGCCTGAATTTTAATCATTGATCGTTCAATTAGTTTTTAACTTCCTGGCAAAGTATCTTCAATAACAGAAATATTTGTTTTTAAACGTACAAGATATCTGTTAAGAACTTCATCGTCGTCTCTGTCAAGATTTTGCCTTAGCTTTTGAATTTTTTTGTATGATTTTTCGAAGCTTTTAAGGGCTCTGCTCTTTCCTGCAGAATTGCTGGCATCAATAGCATATAAATAATTCTGAAGGCTGTATTTCAAGCTGGTAATCTCATCATTTAATCCGTTGTTTTTAAACTTGGGAAAAGTAGAGATCATATTTGAAATTTCAGAAGCATTTACATTCTGCTTAATATTGATATTAAAATTCTTCTTTGAGCTTCTGTCTGAATCAGACCCTTTAGCATCACTATAAAAATTATTTGACAACGGAGAAAGATTAAGCTTTTCCGTTGCGCAGGAAGATGTTAATATGATAAGTACTCCAAAGAAAAATAGTCGTTTCATTTCTGTTGCCCTTTTTGATAAAGGATTGGGTTAAGACTTTCATCGTTGTACATTTTCATTTGTTTGTACACTTTCATCTTAACGTTACCGTTTTCAATATCAGTAAGCAACTGATCTATAGAAGTTGAGAGGTCTTCTTTCTGAGTAAGCAGAACATCCAGTTTAGCCTGGCAGTTGTTTCTGTGTTCTTCAGAAGCGGATTCTCTATTAGCTTCTAACGACATATGATAAACCTTTAATGCAAGAATTGATAGCCTGTCTACTGCCCAAGCGGGAGTTTCCGTATTTATTTTTGCTTCAGGTTTAGGAGTTATATTTTCAAACGTATTAAGAAACCAGCCGTCAATATATTCTACCAGATCAGTTCTTTTCTGATTGGAGGCGTCTATTGTTCTCTTCAGTTGAAGAGCCTCTGCCGGATCAATATTTTCATCTCTAATTATATCTTCCAAATGCCATTGAACGGTATCAATCCAGTTCTTTGCATACAAAATCCGTTCCAAACTATCTTTTTCGAACGGGTTATTAATTAGAGTGTTAACGTCATCAGACACGTGATAGTCTTCAATAGCTTGATTGAAGACTTTCCATGCAGTCTCAGTAAATTTCATTAATTCTACGGAATTTTAGTTGCTGGAAGAATTGTTATTATTGGAAGCCGATTTATTGTTTTCAGAACCAGGTTTGTCTTCTTCTTTTACTGCATCTTTAAATTCCTTGATTCCTGAACCTACTCCTCTCATTAATTCCGGAATTTTCTTTCCTCCAAAAAGTAATACTAAAAGTATTGCTACGATAAGGATGTGCTGCCAAGATAAGGCAAGTATTGTTAGTGTATTCATCTCTTAAAATTTTTACAAAGTTACACTTTTTTTAATATGAAATCCAACCTAATGGATCAACTGGAGTACTTCCGTTCCATACTTGGAAATCAAGTGTATAAGCGCCATCAAAATCCTGAGCTATTGTACCTACCGGAGTTCCTGATGAAACCTGCTGTCCTTTGGAAACGCTTACATTTCCTAAGTTGGAATAAATGGTAAAATAACCTCCGTGTTTGATGATTACGGTCTTTGTTCCGTCATTGTTGGCCAGTACTGAAGATACTGATCCCGGGAACACAGATTTTGCACGTGTACCTGAAGGAACGGAAATTTTGATACCGTTATTTTCTTCAGTAATATTTTTGAAAACAGGGTGTGGTTGTCTTCCGAAACGGTGAGTGATTTGTCCGGCTCTGTCTGCAGGATAGCCAAGTCTTCCTCTACTATCTGCAAAACTGTTTCCTGTAGCAGTGGACACTCCGTAGCTGGTCATCGCTTTAGTTTCAGCGGCTTTTTTCTCTTCTTCTTTTCTCTTGTTAAGGGCGGCTTCTGCGGCTCTTGCTGCTACCAATTTATCTGCTGCTTCTTTAGCTCTTGCATTCGCTTCATCTGATGCTTTTTTAGCGGCTAATCGTCTGGATTCATCTCTTGCACTCGCTTCTGCTTTTGCTGCTTCCTCGTTACGTTTTCTTTCTTCTTCAGCTCTTTTTGCTGCCAGGTCTGCTGCTCTCTTAGCTTCTGCTTCTGCTAGTCTTCTTTCTCTTTCAAGGGCTTCTGCTCTTGCTTTAGCTTCAGCTTCGATTCTTGCCTTCTCTCTTTCAGCAGCTAATTTCGCTAAACGAATTTTTTCTGCTTCCGCTTTTTTCCTTGCTTCTTCTTCCGCCTTAGCAATTCTGATTTCCTCAGCAATAATAGCTCTAATCTGTCCTTCCAATGCTTTAGACTGAACTTGTTTTTGTTTAAGTTCCCCCGTCAGCTTAGATTCATTTTTCTTAAATTCTGCTACTAATTGTTCTTTTTGAGTTCTTTCAGTATTGATAGTTGCCAGGTCTTTCTGCTGATTTACCAAAAGGGATTCCTTCGCTTTTACAGAGTTTTGTTTTTGTGCGATGGTCTTTTTGATGAGGTTGGCTGCGTCTGTGATTTCAGCCGCTTTTTTATCCTGGTAGTCTGAGTATTGTTTCAGATATTGAACTCTTCGTATGGCTTCTCCTAAATTTTTAGCAGAAAGTATGAAGGTTACTTTGTTCTGTACTCCTTTGTTTTTATAAGCATTCACCAAAACTTCAGCATAGTTTTTTCTCAAAACAGCCAGTTCTTTATTCTGACGGTTGATTTCCAGCTGACGTAAATAGATATCATCCTCGATGAATCTTTTTTCTTTCTGTGTATTATTATAAACCTTTTCTCTTAAAACCAACTTTTGGTTGACGTTAGAAAGATAGGCTACAGAAAGTTTAGATTCACTTCTGGTCTTGGCTAAATCGGTATTTATTTGTGCAATTTGTTTTTTAAGTTCGGCATTCTGCTTCTGCAGCTGTTCTTTGGTCTGCTGTCCCTGGTGCAGTCCGAACATCAAAACACCTATTAAAAAGCTAAATTTTCTAATCATTTAATCTCAATTTTCTTATAACTGGATGGTACAGAATAAGGTGTTTCCATCCTCGAAAAGTCAAATTTCGTGTTTTCCAATAAAATCTGACTAGATTTTGAACCTTTTATAATTATTTTAACATTTTTCGGAAGGCGGATTCCTTCGTATTCATTCCAGTCACTATAAGAAACATCCAGTTCGTCTGATGACAGAATATCCTTTAAATTGACAGACAGTAAATCGTAATTGGTATCGTATTGGATAGCAATCTTATATTCCCTGTTTTTTTCATCGGTCACAATTTTCTGATTGATATTGGAAACAATATTGAACCCTTGTGCATTTTGAGTCAGGTTAAACTGCTTGTCGTTGATTTTCACAAAGGTTCTTCCCAGTAAAATTTTTTCCAGTGATTTATAATCAATGAAATTGACATTCAGCAGATTATTAAGATAATCAAAATCAGAATCGATATAAGTTTTATTGATTTTATCCTGTCCTTTGATTCCTTCCGGAGTGGCAATCCCTCTTGCTGCATTGATGAACAAGGCTCTGAGATTCATCCATACCTTTTTATCATTTTCAATATAGATGGTTGCATCCAGTGTAGGAACATAGCTTCCTGTTTCTACCTTTACTTTGCTGTCTATTTTGATCTGTTCAAATTTTGGAGGGATCAATACATGTTCATAAAAGGTGAATTTGTCTTTCACCGGTTCATTCACATCTTTTGGATCTCCGTTATCTTTTGTGGTATTAATGCTGTCCCGTGTATGATCTGTATCATTTTGAGCAGTGTTACGGGTCTTACAGGACGATAAGGCAAGAAGCAATAAAAGAAAAGGGATCCAATTTTTCATGTATTTATCTTTAATTAAAAAATACGGTGCAATATTAACGCCAAACCACACAAAACATATTGTGTGGCCTGATGATGTGTTGTGTATGTTAAATGTTTTCTATTCTTATTTAGATAAAAAATCTAAAACTGAATAATCACCTAAAGAAATTTCTCTGGCAACACCGAAATACTGTGCAGAATTACCGATCATAGAATTGGAAAGGTTTCCATGATTGATTCTTGTGTTTTCCTGGATCAGAGAGTTTTCAATATTAGAGTTCACAACAGTGGTGTTGTTTCCTAATGAAACACCGGGACCTACTTTTGAATTAGAAACTTTTACATTTTCCCCAATAAAGCAAGGCTGAATAATCAAAGAATTTTCAATTACAGCAGAAGCCGGATAATGCATCATTTCCTCTCTTTCATATTCAAGGATTTTGCTGTTGGTTTCTACGGTAGCATTTTTGTTACCACAGTCCATCCAGTCATTTACTTTTCCAAGCGTAAATTTAGCTCCTTTCGCTCTAAGGTTTTCAAGGGCTGTTGTCAATTGATATTCACCTCCGTTTTTAATATCATTATCCATGATATAGTTGATCTCTTCCATCAGTTTTTCAGCACTGTTGAAGTAATAAATACCGATAATGGCAAGATCTGAAACGTAAGTCGTTGGTTTTTCAACAAAGTCGGTAATGAAACCGTAATTATCCAATTTTACTACTCCGAAAGCAGATGGATCTTCCACACTTTTCACCCAGATTACACCGTCGGAATTTTTATCCAACTGGAAATCTGCACGGAAAAGGGTATCTGCAAAAGCAATAACAATGTCTCCCTGCATAGACTGTTCAGCACATTTGATGGCATGAGCGGTTCCAAGAGGATCGTTCTGATAATATATACTTCCTTTTGCTCCCAGCTTTTCAGCAATCTGAATAAGGGATTTTTCGATCTCAGGACCAAAATCTCCGATGATAAAAGCTACCTCTTCAATATTTTCTCCTGCAACTTTAGCAATATCTTCCACCAACCTCTGTACAATAGGTTTTCCTGCAATAGGAATAAGAGGTTTTGGAACTGTCAGTGTATGTGGACGTAATCTGGAACCACGTCCAGCCATAGGGACAATAATTTTCATAAATTATATGTATAAAAGATGTTTTATTCGTTGTTTTTAATATTTAGGTTAAAGGTAATAATTAAAATCTTTGATAGAGTATGATTAATATCTTTTTAAATATTTGTTTAAATTGGAAATAAGTTTGTTTACAAGCAAAATAAAGACCAAAGTTTAATTCTTTCTGATTCTCGATAAAATAAGGTTTTTTTCAGAATAAATCAACATTCCGGTAAAGACCAAAAAGAGAAGATTACTTGTTATAATATTATAGTTAAGGTATTTTACAATGATGAAACTAAAAACGCCAAGCAGGATCAGGAAAAAGGACATTTTTTTCATTCTGTAAGGAATAGGGTAGTATTTCTGACCTAACAGATAAGAGACGATCATCATAATAACATATGCTCCGAAAGTAGCCCATGCAGAACCCATCATGCTGTGATAGTAATTTAAAGCTAAAAGGTTAAGAGCAATGTTGATTCCAGCCCCAAGCCATGAAATAACCGTTCCCATACTGGTTCTGTCTGTTACTTTATACCATGTTGAAAAGTTATAATAGATTCCAAAACAAAGGTTGGCAATAACAATAATCGGGATGATATCTATAGCAATCCAATAGGATTTATTAGGAATAAAAACGGCTTTCAGCCATGATACATTCGCAATAATTCCTAAGGCAACAGCACAGGCAAAAAAAGCAAAATATTCCGCTACTTTGGCATATGTCTTTTTAGCATCACCTTTATCCATTTGTTTAAAGAAGAAAGGTTCAATACCCATTCGGTAAGCGGTAACAAATAATGTCATCAGTACAGCCAGCTTATAGCAGCCTCCATAGGCACCAGCTTCTTCGTCTGAAATATGATTTCTCTGAATGGATTTATCAAAATTTTCATTGACCATGAAAGCCAGACCTGCCAGCATAAGAGGAAAAGAATATTTGATCATACGCCTGAACAAAGAAGTTACAAACTGGAACCTTACTTTTAATATAATTGGAAATAATAATACAAAGCCCAATGCACTTCCTGCAAGATTGCTGAAGAACGGATAGTCTACATTTTGATCCAATCCCATGCTTTTTGATAGGCTTTCCGGGATCCAAAAGAAGAGTGCAGCCGTAAAAACAGCCTGAAATATGGACTGAACAATTCGTACAGCAGAATATTTGATAGGTTTATTATGAAAACGCAGCCATGCAAAAGGGATCACCAATAGATTGTCGAAAAATGCAATCAGTGCAAACCATCTGATATACTCAGGATTATCATGATATCCGGCATAATCTGCAATAGGCTGATTAAATAAATAACACAAGGCAAGGAAAAGAGTGGAAGTAGAAAATAAAAACCAGAACGAGGTATTGAAAGTTTTTTTCTCGTTATCTTCTTCAGCTGAAAACCTGAAATAGGCGGTTTCAAAACCAAAAGAAAGAATAATATTAACAAATGAGATCCACGCATAAAGCTGTGTGAAAATTGCAAAACCTTCATTGGGAATCTTATAGATCAAAAGTGGATTAAGGATGAATAGAATGATTCTTGGTGCTATTGCCCCTACTCCGTAGATGATTGTCTGTCCTAATAGTTTCTTATACAAAGTCGAATTTTTTTGCAAATGTAAAACTTTAAGTATTCGTTTTGCGATTTTGGGGCTAATTAAAACTTAAAATCTTAATTTTACAAGGAAATAAATTGAAATGAAAGTTCTTATAAAAAACGTAAATATTGTTAACGAAGGAAAAGTCTTTGAAAGCGATATCCTAATAGAAAATGATTTGATAGCTAAAATAGCTGGCTGTATTTCTGACGATGCTGATCAGATTATTGAGGGTTCAGGAAAGTATCTTCTTCCCGGAGTAATAGACGATCAGGTGCATTTCCGTGAGCCAGGGCTTACTCATAAAGGAGATATTGAAAGTGAATCAAGGTCTGCCATTGCAGGGGGAACAACGAGTTTCATTGATCAGCCGAATACGGTTCCTAATGCTGTTACTCAGGAATTATTAGCAGACAAATATGAGATTGCTTCTCAAAAAGCGTATGCCAACTACGGTTTTATGATGGGAGGAACGAACGATAATCTTGAGGAAGTTTTGAAAACAAATCCAAGAAATGTTCCGGGGATCAAATTATTTTTAGGATCCTCTACAGGAAATATGCTGGTGGATAATCCAGAAACACTGGAGAATATTTTCAGCAATACAAAAATGCTGATCGCTGTTCACTGTGAAGATGAAGCCACCATCAGAGCCAATACTCAGAAATATATGGATGAATATGGGGATGATATTCCTGTAAAATTCCATCACCTGATCAGAAGTGAAGAGGCATGTTATAAATCTTCGTCCAAAGCGATTGAGCTTGCAAAAAAAACAGGAGCGAGACTTCACGTTTTCCACCTTTCAACAGCAAAGGAAATGGAGCTTTTCCGAAATGATATTCCTTTAAAAGATAAAAAGATCACCGCTGAGGTATGTGTTCACCACCTTACTTTTACCAATGAAGATTATGAAACAAGAGGAGGGCTTATCAAATGGAATCCGGCGGTAAAAACTCAAAAAGATAAAGATGCTCTTTGGGAGGCATTACTGGATGACAGAATTGATGTGATTGCTACAGACCATGCTCCGCATACAGCAGAAGAGAAGAACAATGTATATACAAAGTGTCCTTCAGGAGCACCTTTGGTACAGCATTCATTAGTTGTGATGTTGGAAAATTATAAAAATGGTAAAATATCCCTTGAGAAAATCGTTGAAAAGATGTGTCATAATCCGGCGATTCTTTTTAAAGTTGAAAAAAGAGGTTTTGTGAGAGAAGGATATAAAGCGGATCTTGTTTTAGTTGATTTAAATGAAAACTGGACAGTTTCCAAAGATAATTTACTCTATAAATGCGGTTGGAGCCCATTAGAAGGGATGAATTTCCATTCAAAAGTTACGCACACCTTTGTCAATGGGCATCTGGTGTATGACAATGGTACAATTGCAGAAGAGAAATTCGGAGAGAGATTACTTTTTGAAGCAAGGGATTAATAAGATATATTGGAAGAATAGTCTTAGATTAACCTGAGATTGTCAAGATAATTCAATAGGAGCGGGCTAAAGCCCGCTCTCTTTATTTGGAATCTTCCATTGGCTTTAGCCAAAACTTATTATTTAACTCTCGCAGATTAGGGTGATTATACAGTTTTTTTATCCCGATTGTTAACTAAATTTGATTAATTTGTGAAAATATTTTACATTTTTACTTTGTTTTCTGCGTAATAGGTAAACTTTAATCTATTTGTAAGTCGTATTGTTTTCAATAAATTTTTATTTAGCTAGTTTTGTGTGGAAAAATAATAACCATGTATAGAATCCTTTTAATCTTATTTCTCTCCATTTCATTACAGTTTAGTTCACAAATAAATACCCAATTACTTTCAAATTCTTCATGGACAAGAGTGAAATTTAGTATGTTAGATGGCAGTCGAGATTTATCACAAATACCATCCCAGTTTTTAATATGGAAAATAAAAGGAAATAACCTTTGTTCATTTACTGATGCTTTGATTTTGGATAAAAGGAGTTGTATGGACTTCAAATTAGAAAAAGAATTAATGAAGACATCAGATCTTGCGGCTTATCAAATTGAAAAACTAACTTCAGATTCTTTAGTTGTAATACAAAAAGTTGCAGGTATAGACTCTCCAGATAAAATAAGAAAGATGTGGTTCACAAAGAGTTCAATTGTACTGAATAATCTTGTGAAAGAGAAAAAGAAAGATTCTGTTATAATTGCTTCTAAAAATTTTACCCCAGCATTAAAAAGAAATATTATTTCTGAGATATTTGATAATTATTCACAAAAAGATTTTTCTCACGATTTTCATTTAAAAGGGAGCATTTTAATTTTTCCTAAAAAACAGAAGATTGAAGTAGAGACTGAAAATTTAGAACAAACTAAAGCAAGTCAAAAGGGTATTGCTTTTTTCAAAACGACCCTTGAGAAAAATTATCACCTTTGGGATTTAACAGGTTTTGAAAATTTTGAAAAAATTATTATTCCTTATGATATAACCAGTAAGAATGGAAGCTTAGGAAATGATATAAATACAATAGGTATTCTATTTTTTAATGTTTTAAATGATACCAAAGGATTTCCTGTTTCTATAAAAAATAAAAAACTTTCTTTAGACAACTTCGATAAAGGAGTGGATGCAAGTAATAGTAATAAATTTGATAAAGCCATTCAGTTCTTTAATGAAGCTCATGAATATGATAATACCAATACTGATGCATTGTATAATATAGTTTCAATTTCCTTACTCCAAAACAAAATAGATATTGCATGTAAGACACTGAAAAGATTAAAAGATCTGGAACAAACAGAAGGAATGAAATTATTTAAAGAAAAATGTTTAGAAAAATAAAAGCGGTGATTACACCGCTTTCTTTTTTATTTTTTCGCTTTGTTACCCATATAAAATGTAAGCTTTCCTCCCTTCATAATTTCAGAATGTTTCAACGTAAAATTCTTTATTTCTTTTCCATTCAGAAGAACTTTTTGAACATATACATTTTTCGGACTTTGGTTGATGGCTTCAATTTCAAATGTTTTTCCGTTTTCCAGATTCAGTACAGCGTGATCAATTGCAGGACTTCCAATTGAATAATCTTCTGAACCGGGAGCTACAGGATAAAAACCTAATGAACTTAGAATATACCATGCACTCATTTGCCCTGCATCATCATTTCCTCCCAATCCGTCTGGTGTTGCTTTATACTGCATTTCCAGAATACGGCGGATCTGTGCCTGGGCTTTCCATGGCTGGCCTGCCCAGTTATAGAAATACGCAACATGGTGAGCAGGTTCATTCCCGTGAACATATCCACCGATAATTCCTTCCCGTGTAATATCTTCAGTGTCTGCAAAGAATTCATCAGGTAAATGCATGGTAAACAATTCGTCCAGTTTTGATGCAAATTTTTTCTTTCCACCCATCATGGTGATCAGCTCATCCGGATTTTGTGGAACAAAGAAACTGTAGTTCCATGAGTTTCCTTCAATAAAGCCTTGTCCGTGGGTGCTTAACACATCAAAATCTTTTTTAAAGCTTCCATCTGCAAGACGTGGACGCATAAACCCAATCGTTTTATCAAAATTATTTTTCCAGTTTTCAGATCGCTTGATAAACTGATTGTAGATTTCTGTTTTATTTAAATGTTTTGCCAGCTGAGCAATAGCCCAGTCATCATAGGCATATTCCAGTGTATTGGAAACCGAAGTTCCGTTTTTCTCTGCCGGAATGTATCCGAGATCAATATATTGCCCAATGCCCTCGTAATTTCTTTTGTTAGCCGTTTCTATACATGCTTTTAAAGCTTCTTCAGGATCACCCTCATAATTCCCTTTAATAATGGCATCTGCAACAACACTTACACTGTGGTAGCCACTCATACACCAGTTATCGTTAGCATAATGTGACCAGATAGGTAGCATTTTCATCGAAAACTGATGATAATGAGCCATCATAGATTTTACCATATCACCATTTCGTTTAGGCTGAATAATATTAAAGAAAGGATGTAGCGTACGGTAGGTATCCCATAAAGAAAAGGTGGTATAATTGGTAAAGCCATCTGCTTGATGAACATTCTGATCCAGACCTTTATATTCTCCATTGATATCCATATAAGTGGTAGGATTGATAAAGGTATGGTACATGGCTGTATAGAAGTTGGTTTTTTCCGTATCAGAACCCTTGATGACAATTTTATTTAATTCCTTATTCCAGTTGTCTTGGGCTTGAGTTTTAGCCTGATCAAAAGTTATATTTCCGGCTTCTTTTTCCAGGTTTTCTAAAGCATTGGTCTGGCTTACCGGAGAAATAGCAAGTTTGACTTCAATCGCTTCATTTTCATTAGTATCAAAGTCAAAATACATTTTCAGGTTCTTACCTGCAATTTCAGGGAAATTCTGATTTTGGTCGAATTTTCTCCAAAACCCTTTGTAAACCTGCTTTTCATCATAATTTTTCTGGCCATAAGCTTTAAATGGTTTTGAAAACTTCATCGCAAAATAAACCGTTCTGGTTCTTGCCCAGCCGTTGGTCTGGCGATAACCTGTGATGGTATTTCCGTTTTCTACACGAACGTATGTCCAGACATTTTTTCCATCATAGTTGTAAATACCGGCCATCAGATCCAGAATAATATGAGCCTGGTCGGATTTTGGGAAAGTATAGCGGTGAATTCCCACTCGTGCTGTTGCCGTAAGCTCTGCCAGAATATTGTGGTCATCCAGTTTTACTTTATAATATCCTGCTTCTGCTGTTTCGTTCTGATGTGAGAATCTGCTTCTGTAGCCGCTTTCAGGGTTGGTAGCCGTTCCGGGATTCAGCTGAAGTTTTCCTACAGTAGGCATGATCAGAAAATCTCCGAGGTCAGAATGTCCCGTCCCACTAAAATGGGTAGAACTGAACCCTACAATGGTTTTATCTTCATAACGGTAGCCGGCACAGTATTTATAAACTTCACCATTGTACTTCCCGTTAAGCTCATAAGAAATGGAATCCGTTTCAGGGCTTAGCTGTACTGCACCAAAAGGAACCGTTGCTCCGGGATAAGTATGTCCCATCTTTTCGGTACCGATCAGAGGATTGACATATTGTATTAATTTTTCAAATTTTTGAGCTTTAAATTGTATACTTAAAAATAAAAGAAATAGAAAAACAGTGGGTTTGTGATTTTTCATTAATGACAAATTTTCAAAGTTTAAAATTAATTAAAATCATCATTTGCTGTTGTGTTTTTAAGTGATTCGGGTATTATTTATTCTTTTTCAGAAAAACGGAAACCTATTCCATGCAGGTTTTCTATTAAAATATTCTGTTCTTCGGCCAGTACCTTTCGTAATCGAGAAATAAATACATCAAGACTTCGTCCCATAAAATAATCATCATCACCCCAGATAGCCTTTAGAATATCCTGCCTTTTGACTACCAGATTCTTGTGACGGATAAAATATAAAAGCAGGTCAGATTCTCTTTGTGTAAGTGTGATACTGTTTTCCGTACCCTGTAGAGTATAGTTCTTAGGATCAAAATCATATTTCCCAACTTTATACTTTAGAGGAGTGGTATCTGTTTTCTTGGTACGTTTCAGGAAAACCTCAATTTTCAGCATCAGTTCTTCAATACTGAATGGTTTCACCAGATAATCATCAGCGCCTATTTTAAGTCCTTTGATTCTGTCTTCTTTTAAAGCTTTTGCAGAAATAAAGATAATCGGAATTTCAGAATTTTTACTGCGTATCCTTTGTGCTACTTCAAATCCGTTCATTCCGGGCATCATAATATCCAGCAGACAAATGTCGAAATCTTTGCTGTTAAATGCCTCCAGTGCAGATTCACCATCAGAATAACAGCTGATATCATAATAACTTTCCAAGCTGTCCTCCACCAGAAAAGCTATGGTTTTGTCATCTTCGGCATATAAAATTTTAGATTTCTCCATACTTATATTTAATTAAACTGAAAACGGGCAAAAGAGGGTTGTGGTAATTCCTTTGTCTTCATTATTCTCTACAGAAATTTTCCAGTGATGTTGCTGAGCTACTTTTTTTACATAAAATAATCCCAACCCGAAACCATTCACTTCTTCACTTCTTTTGGTATGTACCCGATAAAACTTTTCAAAAATATGAGGAATATTTTTAGCGGGAATTCCCATTCCGTTGTCTTTAAACTTTAAATATAACCCTTTTGAGTCTTTATAAGCTGAAATTTTAATAACAGGTTTTGTTTCGCAATACTTTATAGAGTTATCTAAAAGGTTATAGATGATGTTGGTAAAGTGAAATTCATCAGCCATTACCGAAGTGCTGTTTTCAATATCAATCTCGATGCTGAGGTCTTTATTTTTTTGCTGTATAGTGTCTGAAATCTCCTGAATAAAGGGAAGAAGAAGAATTTTCTGAGGCTTTAACGAAAGTCCTGCTGCATCATTCTTAGCAATATTCAGAATTTTCTCAATATGACTATTAAGCTTGTGGCTTTGATTGATGATAATAGAGGTATATGTCTGCAATTTGGAGTTCTCCTGAATCAGATTCTGCTTATTAAGAGCTTCCGATGCTAAAAGTATTGAGGATAAAGGTGTCTTAAACTCGTGAGTCATATTATTGATAAAGTCACGTTGCAATTCCGAAAACTTCTTCTGCTGAATGATTGTATAAATAGAATAAACATAGACCAGAAGAATGATAATAAGAGCAAATGTAAGAAGATACCAGAACCTTAATGAACTGATCAGATAAGTTGTTTTATCAGGAAAACGGATGGAAAAGTAATAGATCAGATTTTTATGCTTAGGAAAATTGATCACTTTGTTACTGGGGCTTTCCTGATGAGAAGTCATATACTTTCCATATACCATTTTATCGCTGTGGCAGTTGTATAATGCATACACATAGTCTGTATTGATTTGAAAACGGGTAAATTCTGTTTTCAGGTAATATTCCAGAACGACAGGATGAAATTCATTATTAATATTAACCACATAATAGTCATTGGCAATATTCTGAACTGGGTTTTCGGTATAAGAGGTCTTTCCTCCGGAAAGTTTTTCTGCCACCTCCATTAAGGCAATATTGACCTTCTGATTGAATTTTTTATCTTCAAGATTATAAGCCTGCCGGGTCCACATCAGCTGTGCTATTAAAATTCCGATAATAGCAATAAATCCCAGCGTTATTATAATATTGAGTCTTTTTATTTTCATTTACTGAGGCAATATTATCCAAAAATATCTATTTATCTTTTATTATTAACAACTCGTTAACAAATGTTTGACAGCGGTTAACAAGTTATCATCATTCTGTGCTTTACATTTGTTACATCGAAAGAAAATAATCAGTTTCAAATATTAAAATTTATACTCATGAAAAAACTAAAAATTACAGCTCTTTTAGCAGTGTTAGCATTCTCTCCTTTTTATGCGAATGTACTTACTACAGATGCTCCATCCATTGTAAAAATGGTAGCGGATGCTATTAAATGGAAATCAGAATCAATAGATGTTGGAAATATCCCTCAGGGAAAACCAAAATTGATCAGATTTGAATTTACCAACACAAGTTCAAAACCAATCATTATTCAGAATGTAGCGCCTTCATGCGGATGTACTACAGCTGATTATACAAAAACTCCTATCCAGCCAGGAAAAAAAGGATTTGTGGAAGCGAGCTATAACGCAGCGGCAGCAGGTCCGTTTATGAAGACTGTAAATGTTACGACTAGTGAAAGCAAAACTCCTAAAACACTTTCATTCAAAGGAGTAGTTACTGCTTAATACATTTTTTTAAAAGATAAGAATAGCCTGATAATTGTTATCAGGCTATTTTCTTTTGGATGATCTGGCTGATTTAAAAATAATAGATAAAGAATAATTATTTGTAGCATTATTTATCAATCTATTTTAAGGGATTGCATTTCAATATTTATTATTTTTAAGAAAAAATATTTTATGAGTCTATATACACAACCTATGCTGCGCGAAGGTGCACTAAAAGATAAAGTAGCAATTGTAACAGGAGGCGGAAGCGGTCTTGGAAAAGCGATGACCAAATACTTTCTTGAACTGGGCGCCAACGTAGTCATTACTTCCAGAAATCTGGAAAAACTACAAACTACAGCTAAGGAACTGGAAGACGAAACAGGTGGTAAAGTTCTTTGTGTAGCTTGTGATGTAAGAAACTGGGAAGAGGTGGAAGCCATGAAAGAAGCTACATTAAAAGAATTCGGGAAGATTGATATTTTGTTGAATAACGCTGCCGGAAACTTTATTTCTCCAACAGAAAAACTGACTCATTCCGCTTTTGATTCTATTCTGGATATTGTTCTGAAAGGAACAAAAAACTGTACCCTTTCCATAGGAAAACACTGGATAGATTCTAAAACTCCGGGAACTGTATTGAATATCGTAACAACCTATGCATGGACAGGTTCTGCCTATGTAGTACCATCTGCCTGTGCAAAAGCCGGAGTTTTGGCTATGACCAGATCATTGGCGGTAGAATGGGCTAAATATGGAATCCGTTTCAATGCAATTGCTCCGGGACCTTTCCCTACAAAAGGGGCTTGGGACAGACTTCTTCCGGGAGATCTTCAGGAAAAATTCGATATGAAAAAGAAAGTTCCGTTGAGAAGAGTAGGAGAACACCAGGAGCTTGCCAATCTTGCGGCTTATCTGGTTTCTGATTATTCAGCGTATATGAATGGTGAAGTAGTGACCATTGATGGCGGAGAATGGCTTCAGGGTGCCGGAGAATTTAACATGCTTGAAGCAATTCCTAAAGAAATGTGGGATGCTTTAGAAGCGATGATTAAAGCAAAAAAATCGAATTAAATAAAACTTATAGTAAAAAAGCTCCCGGATGTGTAACAAATCCGGGAGTTTTTTTTACCTATACAGTTAAATAATACTTTTTCAAATGAATTTTAAACTTCCAACCCTTGTTTCGACGCTTGCAGTGGTTCTGTTCTCAGGATCTGCATACGCACAACAAACTCCGAAATACGATTACGTAGAAGCATTTAAGCCGTTCTTTTATCCACAGACAGGCACGGCAACCCGTTCTGCAAGCGGACAGCCGGGACATGCTTATTGGCAGAATTCAGCAGATTATCATTTGAATGTCAGCCTGAATGAAAATAAAAAAGAGATCACAGGTAGAGCAGAAATTACTTATACCAACAACAGTCCTGATAAATTAGGGTTTCTGTGGTTGCAGCTGGATCAGAATCTGTTTGCAAAAGATTCCAGAGGAAATGGTGTCGTTCCGATTTCGGGAAGCAGAAATGGAGCGCATGGTGAAGAATTTAATGGTGGATATACCATTAAATCAGTAAAGCTAGACGGTAAAAAAGAAGTAAAATATACCATTACCGATACAAGGATGCAGATTGATCTTCCAAAAGAACTGAAAGCCAATGGAGGCGTTGCAAAAATAGAAATTGAATATTCCTTTATTTCTCCTGATTATGGTTCAGACAGAATGGGAATACAGGATACGAAAAACGGCAAAATTTTTACCATGGCACAATGGTATCCCAGAATGTGTGTGTATGATGATGTTATGGGATGGAATACACTTCCCTATATTGGAGCTTCAGAGTTTTACTTAGAATATGGGGATATTACAGCCAATATTACCGTTCCTGCTAATCATTATGTAGTGGCATCCGGAGAACTTCTGAATGAAAAGGAAGTTTACAGCAAAGAAGAAATCAGCAGATGGAATCAGGCAAGAAACAGTGATAAAACGGTAATGATCCGTCCTGAGTCTGAAATAGGTAAAAATAAGGTATCCGGTACAAAAACCTGGAAATTTAAAATTACGCAGACAAGAGATTTTGCATGGGCTTCCTCCGCAGGATTTATTTTAGATGCAGCAAAAATTGATCTGCCCAGCGGAAAAAAATCTCTAGCTATTTCGGCCTATCCTGCAGAAAGTGCTGGAGAAAAAGCATGGGGAAGATCTACAGAATATACGAAGGCTGCCATAGAGCATTATTCGAAAAAATGGTACGAATATACTTATCCGGCTGCTACCAATGTTGCAGGAAATGAAGGCGGAATGGAATACCCGGGAATCGTATTCTGTCATATGGATTCCAAAGGAGAAGACCTTTGGGGTGTTACAGATCACGAGTTTGGACACAACTGGTTTCCTATGATCGTAGGATCTAACGAAAGATTGTTTGCATGGATGGATGAAGGGTTTAATACTTTCATTAACGGACTTTCAACAGAGGCTTTCAATAAAGGAGAATATTATAATAAACCTAATCTTGCAAGATCAGGAGTGTACTTGCTGACTGACAATCTTGAGCCCGTAATGGTAGGTCCGGATAATATGAAAGAAAGAAGTATCGGTGCTTTGGCTTACTATAAGCCGGGAACAGGATTGGATGTTTTAAGAGGAACCATCCTCGGACCTGAAAAATTTGATAAAGCATTCAGAACGTATATAGACCGTTGGGCTTTTAAACATCCTACACCATGGGATTTCTTCCATACGATGGAAAATGTTTCCGGAGAAGAACTGAACTGGTTCTGGAGAGGATGGTTCTTTAATAAATGGAAAATTGATCAGGCTGTTAAAAACGTAAAATATATCAATGGAGATTTTAAGAACGGAGTTCAGATCACGGTGGAAAATATTGGTCAGCTGCCAATGCCTACAACCGTACAGATCAAATTCAAAGATGGAACGGCACAGACTGTGAAAATCCCTGTTGAGGTCTGGAAAAGAAATACAGAATGGACATTCAAAGTAGATTCTACGAAAGAAATAGATGAGGTAAAACTGGATCCGAATTCTGAAGTTCCTGATATCAATCTGGAAAACAATAGCAAAAAACCTGCATAGAAATATGGGATGGATTTAAATTTAACGCAAAGATTTAATATCTCATGTTGAATTTTAAGGTGGCCAAGGAGGAATCAATGAAATTGATTCTTTCTAAGCGTAAGCATATTCATGTAGTTTCATCAGCAACATTGTTGCTTTCTTAGCCTACTTAAAAATTAAGAAGAATTCATATAATCTTTGCGTTTTTTACCAGATTAAGAGCAACAAAATATACCCGCCATAAAAGCCTGAACTTACAACCGTAAGTTCAGGCTTTTATTTTTTAGGGTGTTTTTCCGGGTGAGGTAGAGGGGTTTTCCTACAATCTTTTGACTGTCAGTGATATAATTTTGTTCCACAATATTAATCAAAAACAAAAGAACATGGAAACATTAAAATCAGTGCTTGAAGCAAGCCACGCCAAAAAAACAAAAAATGAGTTAATTGATCTCTTATCGGGAGTAGAAAAAGTTCTTACCCCAGCAGTCTATGAAAAAGTATCTGGAATTGAAACTTCGGAATTAAGTTCATTGACGAATAAAGAATTATTAGCTGTTGTAGAAGAATTCAAAAAGAATTATGATGAAAAGTGGGAAAAATCTTTTTCAGGTACATCTGCAGAAATTATGAAGCTGATTGCCGGTAAGATGGCTGCCGATGAAGAGATTTTCAGAACTTCCGATGCTGCCAGTGCGGATTTTGCTGCAGAATTAGGAAGTATCGATTTTGCTACTATTATTGGCGGACCTTTGGATGCTTGTGTAAAAGCACAGTCTAATGCCTCTATCGCAACCGTTAATTTCATCAATGAAGTTGGATTCGAACTTACCGATCCTTCCAATGCTGCCAGTGCCAAAAAACTGAGAATGGCAGAATTCAAATACAAAAAAAATATTCCGAATCCGGATTTTAAGGAAGATGAGCCAGTAAGTGCTACCAACCCTAAAACGATTCCGAATGATGTAGAAATTTCAGTGCCTTTTATTGCCCTGCTGAATGTTCCAAGTTTCAGAATTGAAACCTGTGAAGTAGACTTTAATGTTAAACTTAATTCTACGTACACGAAAGACGTAAGTGATGAGTTTGGTATTAATGCCGGAGTATCCGGTGGTTGGGGACCTGTAAAATTCAAAGTGGATGTATCATATAAAAGAACTTCCAGCACAGGAATCAAAGTGGAAAAAGAATATTCTCTTGGGGTGAAAGTACGTGCCACCAATGACGAAATGCCTGCAGGATTAGAAAAAGTTCTTGGACTTCTTTCACAATAATATTTTTACGAAAGATGATAAAATTATCAGATTACCTGGATTATCTCAACAACGAGATAATTCAGGCTCGTAAAAAAGCAGACGAGAATGCAGTTCTTATTGCTAAAGAATATGCCCGTCATGAATACCTTAAGTATTTTAAGGTTCCAAGATATGCATTGCCCAGCGTAAAGATGGATATTCCGATCAAAATCACGGATATAGATTCAGATTCTAAATATAATTTTAAACTGAATCAGGATCAGTTTGTCACAGAACTCAATGAGAGAATCCGTCTTGCGAATAAAGAGAAAAGACTGAATATTTCTGAAATCAGCAAAAGACAGCTCCAGACCGAAGAGTTCAAAACACTGTTCACTAACCTGGAGAAAAATGATCAGAAATTTGGTAAACTCCCTGCGAACGAAGTTCTTAAACTGGATCTCAGAAAGAAAGTACAGCTTCTTAATTCCGGGATTTTTCGACCTCAGGATGGAACAACCGAAGAAGAAACAGAGGAGCTGAAAGAGATTTTTTCAAAGGTTTTACTCAACAAATATACACTGGTGAATGCCAAGCTGAACAATATTTACATAGATCCGAATACCAGCGCTGCGGAAGATAAAGATAAACTATTCATCAACCTTCACGTAGAAATGGAGGAAGAAGGAATCAGGATTGTGTCTTACAAAGATAAAGACGGTAACGAAATAGAACAGATAACTTTTGAGTAATGCAGGAACTTATTCACTTTACAGTACAGAAAATTAAGGAACTTCTGGAGCACTTCAATGATGTTCAGGCTTTATACCTTTCAAAATCCTTTGACTTTGATGTGCGGTTTGAGGTATTCCTTAATGAGGTTTTAGAGTATTTCCGTACCAAAGGAAACACCAGCCATGAATCTGAAGTTCTGAAAATTATGAATATGATTTCCACGGTTAAAAGAGGCTTTAACCCTATTAAAATGGAAAAAATAATTACCGGAAGACGGGAAATTCTTGGAGGGTTTTCATTCAATGGAATGGAGAGCATGTATGGTATTCTCATGGAAATCTATACTAAGGAAAATAAAAAGCTTGATGATGCGGAAGAACTTATTTCAGGAATCATCGTCTCATTATATCAAAATGGTATTCTGGATGATGAAAAGCTGAAAGAAATGAATTCTGTTCCCAAAATTGAACGTTTCTGGGCTTCACTGGTTGAGCAGAATACTGCGATATCAGGAATTAATAAGAAACTCAGGCTGACCATTATTCCGGAGGATATTTTTCTTATTCTCGAAAAGGTATTTCTGAAATTAATTTAAAAAAGATCATTATGGAAACCGGAAGATATATCGTTCTGCTGCAAGACCAGCAGAAAAATGCACTCAAAAAAATTGAGAAAGAACTGGAAGTGAATATTACTTCTTCAGAATTTCTCTCCAAAGAAAACCGTTCTTATGAAATTATAAATCAGGACAACGGTGTGCTTTACAAAAATCTGGGAGTTCTTGTGGTGGAAAATAGGGATGAAGATCAATTGAAAAGTGCCGTAAAAGATGAATCGAACTCTATTATTTATTATGAAAAAGAAAGGGAGTTTTTTCCTGCAGATGAATTGCAGCTGATCAGTGAACTTAAAAAACAATCCGCCGGACTCGCAGAAAAAATTGCAGAACTTGAAAAATACATCATCAGCAAACCCTTGCCTCAAAAATCATTTATTGAAATGGAATGGGGACTTAAGGCTGTTGGGCTGGAAAATGCCAACTATACAGGTAAAGGAATTGATGTCTGCATTCTAGATACAGGTCTTGAAACTTCCCATCCCGATTTTTCCTCTGAAGAAATTGAAGGCAAATCTTTCATAGATGGCCAGGACTGGAACAGAGATCCCAACGGGCATGGCACACACTGTTCAGGAGTGGCAACAGGAAATACCAGAAGTGATAACGGAAACCGCTATGGAATGGCTAAGGATTGCAATCTGAAAATAGCAAAAGTACTTGCCGATAACGGAAGAGGTACTACCAGCAGTGTGATTGATGCCATAGACTGGGCTATTAGTAAAAAATTCAGAATATTGTCTCTTTCGCTGGCATCTCCGGTGAGATTGGATGACCAACCTTCCGTTCTATTTGAAACCATTGGAGAAAGAGCGCTGGAAAATAACTGTCTTATTATAGCGGCTGCCGGAAATGACAGCAACAGGCCACAGATTCCGCAGCCTGTTTCAATGCCGGCCAATTCAAAATCTATTATGGCGGTGGGAGCTATTGACAGTCAGATGAAGATTGCCCGATTTTCAAACGCAGGGATTAACCCGTCCACAGGAGGGAATATCAATGTCTGTGCTCCCGGAGTAGATATTATAAGTGCCTATCCCAAAAACACAAAGAACAAAAATAATTTGTATTACAGCATGAGTGGTACAAGCATGGCAGCACCGCATGTTTCAGGACTAGCAGCTTTATACATGGAACAGTTTCCTGATAAATCAGCAAAAGAAATCTGGGAATTGATTGAAAACAAAGCAAGGCCTATTGAAGGCATAAAATACAGAGATATAGGAAACGGTTTAATACAAGTATACATATGATCACCTATCTGGCAGTTTTAAAAAAAGATATAAATTTAAAAAAGCTTGAAGCATTTCTGAAAAGCAAAGGCATTAAACTGGCTGCTCACTATAAAACCTTAGGCGTTATAAAACTTGAAAGTGACAACCCGGTTTCCGAAACCGAATTTCAGGAGTATTTTATATCTATAGAAGAAGAAAAAGATAATTTAACAATATAATCACATCAATAAAGCTTTTCTGTCACAGAGAAGTTTTATTTTTGTCTCTTACTGATAAAATAATAGATGAATTTCAAATTTTCAATGATATTTCTGATGCTTTTTGCATTAGGATTTTCACAGGACCTTACCGTAATGAGTTTTAATATCAGATTAAATGTTGAATCTGATAAAGACAACGCCTGGCCTAAAAGAAAGCAGGATGTTGCAGATTTACTAACCTATTATCATCCAGATTATTTCGGAGTACAGGAAGCGCTTCCTGAGCAGATGAAAGATATTAAAACAGGATTAAAGAACTATGACTATATAGGCGTAGGAAGAGATGATGGTAAAGAAAAGGGAGAATTTTCTGCTATTTTTTATGATACCAATAAACTTGAAGTGGTAAAATCAGGGACATTCTGGCTGTCTGAAACTCCGGAAAAACCTTCAAAAGGCTGGGATGCCGCATTAAACAGGATCTGTACTTATGTTGTATTTAAAGATAAAAAATCAAAAAAGGAATTCCTTGCCATGAATCTTCACTTTGATCATGTAGGAAATGTAGCCAGAGTAAAATCTTCAGAACTCATTCTGAAAAAAATCAAAGAACTGAATCCAAAGAATCTTCCGGTAGCTTTAAGCGGAGACTTTAACCTGACAGATGATTCGGAGCCGATTAAAATTCTTTCCCAGCATATGAAAGATACTTTTTATCATTCCGAAACCAAACATTATGGCCCGGTAGGAACATTTACAGGCTTCAACGTCAATGAAGTTCCAAAGGATAGAATTGATTATATTTTTACGCAAGGCTTTAGAATAAAATCTCACCGACATATCAATGACAGAAGGGAAAATCTTTTGTATCCATCGGATCATTTCCCTGTAATTGTGAACCTGTCGTTATAAAAAAATCAGTTGGTTGGAAAATCAATCTCAAATCCAATTCCTCTCAGGGATTGGATTTTTATTTGAGGATCACTATTGAAATATTTTCGAAGTCTGCTGATGAACACATCCAGGCTTCTTCCTGTAAAATAATCATTGGTTTCCCAAAGATTGTCCAGAATATTATCTCTTGTAATGATCGTACGATTATGTTTCAGAAGATACAAGAGCAGCTCCTGTTCCCGTATGGTGAGTCGATTATTTCCGTTAGGATGTGATAGCAAAAGTTTGGTAGTATCCAGTGAAAATTCTCCAATTCTTATTTGAGTTTCTGTAACAGCCGGAAAGCTTCTCTTCAGGATATTTTTAATCCGTAAAACAAGCTCTTCAGGATCACAGGGTTTGGCAATATAATCGTCTGCACCTATTTTCAATCCGGTCAGACGGTCTATTTTTTGATTTTTAGCTGTTAAAAATAACAATGGAAAATGATTTCTCTCCTTTAAAATTGTTTTAGCCAGAGAAAAACCGTCAATATTTGGCATCATCACATCCAGAATTCCCATTTGAAAAGAAAAATCAGTTTGAAGTAATGGGACTATATCTTCAGGATTCTGAAACCAGCTGACTTCAAAATCTTCCAATTCAAGATACTGCTTCAGAATCATTCCGAAATCCGGATCATCTTCAGCCAGAAGGATTTTAGTTTTCATAAGGAATTGATATTATAAAATTACTACCCAAATTAAGCTGGCTTGAAACATTTATTTTTCCACCATAATTGGCAATGATTTTCTTCACGAAATAAAGCCCAAGTCCAAGCCCTTTGCTGTTGTGGATATTGTTGTTCTGTATTCTGTAGAATTTTTCAAAAATGTTATTCAGTTCTTTCGTTTCCATGCCCTGGCCATTATCCGAAACTTTGATTTCTAATTGTTGAGAAGAGTTGCTGATGTTTACTTTAACAGCAGATGCCCCATATTTTACACTGTTTTCACAAAGGTTTTTAATCACTGTTTCCATCAGGTTTTTATCAAAAGGAAGATTTTGTGAAATTACATTTTCAAGGTTAAAATCAATATCAGGATACGTAACAGAAAGATCCTGAATGAAAAAGTTCCAGTCCTCAGGTTGTATTTCAATCATTTCATCCGGTATTTCGTCCTTATGAAGCTGAAACATCAGACTTTCAAGCCGTGAAATCTGACGGTCAACCAGAGGAAGTGTTTCCGGATTCCATTCTTTTTTTAATGCTTTTGATGCTATTTTTAACGTTGCGATCGGAGTTTTAAATTCGTGCGAAATGTTATCCACAATGGTGTGGAGAAATTCTACCTGCTTTTGCTGTTTGATCAGATTTCTGATCGTGAAAATATACAGTAAAAGAACTCCTGAAAGCAGTATAATACAACAAATGATCAATAGAGTAAGCTCTTTGAAAACAATACTTTTTATATTTCTGATTTCAAAATCAGTTTGGGTTTTGACAAGAAAAGTATTCCTTTTCTCAACATGGCCTTTATCCGTATCATTTCTTTTGGTGGTAGACGTTTCCCAACTTCCGTTACTGGCAATATGTGGGTTTTTAATCTTATCTTTTGTTTCAAAAATAACAATAGGTTCTGTGATTACTTTAGCGCTGTCCGGAAGATGTACAATAGAAAGGTATCGTATTCTTGAGGAAATCTCATAACCATCTTTCTGGTAACGGCTTTCGATATAATGGATCAGTCTTTCTCTGGCTGACTTTCTGTTTTCTATGAAATAATGTAAAAAATCTTTTTTGCTGATCTCCTTATTATGATATTGTATAATGATTTCCTGAAGAGAATCATCATTCCTTTCTTTGGCTTCCTGGATATCCTCAAGGTTGTCTGTGTAATGAGTAAGTCCGTCATTCACGGATCTGTAGATATCTCTTTCTTTTACCTGATAGGTTTTGTACATAAAATAAACCTGAATTCCCAGTAAAAGCAGGAACAGAGCGGCAAAAACCGAAATCAGAATTTTACTCTTGGCTATCATTCAAACAAAGATAAACGTTTAGGCGTTTTCCGGAAATGATTATTTTATTATTAACCTTCCATTAACCATTGTTTTAAATCGTAAAAAACAAAGCTTCATCCATTCCTCTGAATTTGGGAATATTGATAACAGAAAATACATTAACCCATCATTAACCTTCTATTAACCATATTTCTTATAGTCAATATAGAATTTTGTACCCGTAGAACAGAACTACGGTTTTGTTGAGTAGGATAAAAAAAATAGCCATGTATAAGATTCTTTTTTTACTGTGTTTTCCAGTCTTGATTTTTGCCCAGAAACAAAAAACTGGAGGAACCATTATGAATACCGATAATGAAAAACTTTCATCCATAAAGGTGGAAGTGTATAATGCCCAAAATGAATTAATCAAAGAATTAAAAACTGATGATAACGGAAAATTTGTATTGGAAGATATTGCGGAGCAGGATGTAAAACTCGTCGTTAAAAATCAGGGATACTCTTTATTTGAGAAAAAGCTTGATCTGAAAGAAGCAGAACCTCTGAATATCATTCTTAAAAAGGAATCACAGGAAATAGAAGGAGTGGTTATGACGAAACGTAAACCGCTGGTGAAAAGAAAAGTAGATCGTCTGGAATTTAATGTGGAAAACAGTAATATTTCATCACTCAATGCCTGGGAAATTTTAAAAAATACACCAAGTGTCACCATCAATAATAGTGTATTGAGTGTAAAAGGAAGCACCGGAATTCTGGTAACAATTAATGATAAAAAAGTAATGCTGACGGGTGATGAACTCAAGAACCTTCTGGAAAATACACAGGGAGATGAGGTGAAATCAGTAGAAGTAATTACCAATCCACCCGCAAAATATGAAGCCTCAGGAAGCGCAGTACTGAATATTGTCCTGAAAAAGAATAAAATCGAAGGCTACCGTGGAATTCTCTCCTCCAAATATATACAGACACAATATGCGAAAGGCGTTTTTGGTCTTTCCCAATATTATAAAAAAGATAAACTTTCCGTTATGGGAAGCTACTATAGAGGGCTGGGAACGTACTACCGGGAAGGAACAGATTATGTAAACTATCCGGAGAGCCAAACCCGATGGGTAAGTACAATGAACAGGAAGGATAAAAACACTAACCAGAATACCCTGAATTTTAATGCGGAATATGAATTGGACAGCTTGACCAATATCAGCCTCAACTACTCAGGGTATTTTTCTCCGAAATCTTTCGGAGTTTATAATGTTCCTACACTGATCTATAACCAACAGGATGCTGTAGAATCTAATTATACCACGATCAATGACCACCGTTCCCGTTCCATCAATAATTCTGTAAGTTTTCAGATAGACCGGAAGTTTAATAAGAAAAGCAGCCTTTCGTGGATTAATTATTTTACAGGAAATAATACAGATAAATATCAAAATGTGATCACCTATCTGAACTTTGCAGGGCAGCCGCCAGGAGAAGATAATTTTCTTACCCATAATAAAGCAGATGTTCAGTTGTATTCTACCCAGCTGGATTATCAGTGGAAAGCGGATAAACTGGAGTTGGAATACGGAGCGAAGTATAGTTTTGTAAAGACAAACAGTCAGCTTGATTTCTCAGACAATGAGAATGGAATCCTGCAATACCGTCCTGAAAAGAGTAGTATTTTTGATTATAAAGAACAGAATTTTGCGTTGTATTCTTCATTAGCTTATAATATTGGAAAATGGAGTTTCAAAGGAGGACTCCGTGCAGAGATGACAGATCTTGAAGGAATCGTTTCCGAACCCTACGAACTGAATAAAAGTAACTATTGGAAACTTTTCCCTACTTTTTATGCACAGTATACCACAGAAAATAAACAGGAATTCGGGTTCTCCTATGGAAAAAGAATCAGCAGACCTTCCTATTCATGGCTGAATCCTGCGAAATCTTATTATAATCTGTTTTCCTACTATCAGGGAGATCCAAAATTAAAAGCAACCATTACCCATAATCTCAATCTTACCTATTCCTGGAAAGACTGGAACCTGGATTTGTATTACCGAAAAGAAATATATCCGTCTATGGAAATTTCATATCAGGAACCAAGCACCAATAGTCTTATTTATTATTTCACCAATATTGAAAAAGGAGAAGCTTTCGGATTAAGCCTGTATAAAAACTTTCAGGTGAAGCCATGGTGGAATATCATCCTCTCTGAAAATCTGGAACACAACGAAAACTACTTCAAAGGAACGGACGGAATGCTGTATAAAAATCAGGTGTGGAACTGGGTTTCCAATATTTCTACAAGCTTTACTCTGGATAAAAACAGCGATTGGAAAATGGAAATGGGCCACCGCTACTATTCACCTGGTATACAGGGAACCTTTAGAATTTCTTCTCTCTGGTCAGCCTATTTTGTAATGAACAGGAAGTTTTTCAGCAAAAAACTTGAAGCCAGTCTTATTTTTACCGATATTTTCAGATCCACTGGTCAGAAAGTCAGTACAAAATATGCGAATCAGGATAATTATTTTCTTGATTATTCAGATACCCAGGGAATAACGTTTTCATTGAAATTCAACTTTGGAAATCAATCCGTTAAAAATGCAAAAACAATCAAGAAGACAGCCGAACAGGAGCGATTATAGAATATTTTAATATAAAAGTTAATTGTGACAAAATATTGTTACTAAAGAATGATCGCCTGATGTTACATTTTCGTTATTTTTGATACCTATCTTTAAAAAGATCGCTATGAAGAAAATTTTTTCCGGAATGCTGATGGCAGTTTCTTTACTGCAATTGTCAGCTCAGGAATTGTATATGCCGAGGAATATCAAAAAAGCATATGAAACAGGAACACGTGACATCTCCGGTGCACCAGGTAAAAACTACTGGCAGAATAAAGGAGTGTATAATGTAGAGGTGAAAGTGGATGCCGGTACAAAGGTGGTTTCTGGAAAAGAAACCATTGTTTATACCAACAACAGCCCCGATAATCTTAATGAACTTGCGATACGATTTGTCAATAATCTTCACAAGCCACAGTCGCCAAGATCAGGATTTGTATCCAAAGATTTTCTGTCGTCTGGGCTAAAGATTAAATCTTTTATCGTAAACAACGTAAAATATGATATCGACAGTGACGACTGGAGTACCGTTGAAAAAGTAAAATTAAAATCAGCTTTAAAAGCTAAGTCGAAAGCTGAGGTTAAAATAGAATGGGAGTATCCATTGTCAGTACAGAGTGGAAGAGAAGGGCAGATTGATCCTGAAACATTCTACGTGGCCTATTCTTTTCCAAGAATTTCCGTATATGATGATTACAATGGATGGGATATGCTTCAGCACTCAGACAGGCAGGAGTTTTATAATGATTTTAATGATTATAGTTTTGCCATCACGGCACCCAAAAATTATGTAGTTTGGGCTACCGGAGATTTTCTGAATCCGGAAGCTGTACTTCAGCCGGAATATTTAAAAAGATATAAAGCTTCCTTAAAAAGTGACAAGCTGATGCATGTTGCTACAGAGCAGGAAATGAAGTCCGGAAAAGTAACAAAGCAGAATAAATGGAATGTCTGGAAGTTTAAAGCCAGTCATATTACAGATTTTTGTTTTGCGATGAGCAACCATTATGTTTGGGATGCTGCCAGCGTGCAGTTAAAAACAAAAAGAGCCAGCGTTCAGGCCGGATATAAATCAGGAGCTAAAGATTTTGAACATTATGTAGACTGGATGCGCTATAATCTGGATTGGTTCTCGAAAAACTGGCCGGGCGTAGAATATCCTTACAATGTAATGACAGCTATCCAGGGATATGCAGATATGGAATATCCAATGATGATCAATGATACCAGTATTCCTGATGATCTTCAGGATGCAAGACTGACTGCAGATCATGAAATTGCTCATACCTATTTCCCTTTTTATATGGGAATCAACGAAACGAGATATGCATTCATGGATGAAGGATGGGCTACCACGCTGGAATATCTGATCGGAATTGATGAAAACGGAGAAGCTGCTGCCACGGAATTTTATAAAAACTTCCGTGTTAAAAGATGGATTAATGATGCATCTGCCGAACAGGATCAGCCCGTTATTACAATGAGTACCCAGGTGAGTGGAGCAGGATATGGAAACAATTCCTATGTGAAATCTTCTTTGTCTTATCTGGCTCTGAAAGATTATTTGGGAGATGAATTATTCAAAAAAGCATTACATCACTACATGGACAACTGGAATGGGAAACATCCGGTTCCATGGGATTATTTCAATTCTATGAATACAGGCTCAGGAAAAAATCTGAACTGGTTCTTCCAGAATTGGTTTTATACCAATAATTATATTGATTTAAAAGTAAGAGCAGCATCCCAGATGAATGATATGCTTACCGTAAACGTTGTCAACGTAGGTGGATTTGCCATTCCGTTTGATGCAATACTGGCATATGAAGATGGAACCACAGAAAAACTGCATTTCTCACCTTCTGTCTGGGAAAAAGATCAGAAACTTACTGATCTGGTAATTCCTATTAAGAAGAAAGTAAAATCAGTACAGTTGGATGGAGATCTCTTTATGGACTATACCCCGGAAGATAACTACAAAAAATTATAAAGGAAAAGCCTTCAGTTCTGAAGGCTTTTGTATTTTAAAAATAGGCGGTTAATCTTAAACCTAATGTAATATAACTGATTTTTTCTTTAGCAATCATGTTGTTAAGTTCCTGATCCAGTTCCTCACTGCCCTTCACATCATCACTAAATTGATAAGTGATCGTAGAATTGATTTGATTGTAATCCGTATAAAAAGTAAGACCTACTCCCGGATTGAACTTGTAGGTCATGGAAGCACCTGTATTCCAGCGGAAAGCTGGTTTAGGCTTATATTTGGCTATCTGAAGTTCATGATTAGGAGCATCTATTTCATCCCCTTTTAAAAATACTTTTCCACTTGCAGTGGCGGCATATCCTCCGATAAGCTTTAAAGTAAGATGCCAGTTAGGCGAGAATTCATGAGACAAATAAGGGCCAATACCTGCAGACAGGAATCCCATGGATTGTGTTTTTAATTCGTGGTTGCCAAAATCCTGCCCGTCATCAAAGGCTATTCTTTGAGATTTGATAGGGAAGCTGCTGAAAGTTATATCTGCACCCACACCCCATTTTTTTGAAAAGAAATAAGCGCCTTCCAATCCGCCCTCAAAACCGTTTTGTTTTTTGTCATCCAGTTCAGATTCTCTCAGGAAGTTGGTTGTTCCCAGTGCAATACCAGACTTTAGGGCAAGAAAAGAGGGATAATCATTTCCTTGTATTCTTGATAAGATACTTAAATTATCTCCTTTATTTTTATAGATCTTATCAATAAAAAAATATCCGAGTTCTGTAGATATAATTCCGATACCGGCACCGGCAAGAATATCGGGAACCCAGTGTCTGTTATTTAAATTTCGTCCAAGTCCAGTAATGGTGGCAGAACCATATCCTGCAATGCTGTAGGCAGGGTTTACGATGCCATATTCCTTGTGAAGAAAACTGGCATTGGTAAATGCCATAGCCGTATGTCCTGAGGGAAAAGAGTTGTTGTTGGATCCATCCGGACGTTCCACTTTTGCTGTATATTTGATAGAATTAACTAAAATAGCCATAATAGCTAAGCTTGTCCCATAAGATAAGGTTGCTCTTCCAATATTATTTCTACCTTTTACACCGGCTAATTTTAATCCGTAAACGGCTACAGCAGGAGCATATTGCAGATAATCATCATATTTGACTTTGAAGTTGGGAAGGTATCGGTTTCTTACCTCACGGATATTCTCTTTTTGCCCCCATGTGGCAGCGGCTGCAGTAAAAAGAAGGGCTGGGGCTACTGATTTTTTTACCCATTCTTTTTGGAAAAAAGGAGTTTTCTCCTGAATAGTATATCCTGAATTAATGAGTGCTAGGTCTTCCTTGAGATTTCTGGATGGGATGGTATCTTGTGCTTTAATACAGTATAAATGCAACAGTATTCCTGATGCTAATGCAATTTTTTTCATCGTTGTGGTGTTGAAATTTATGTCGCGTAAAAATATTAAAAAAATCTATCCCAATAATTGAGATAGACTATTTTTATTTCTTTTATAATATGCGGCTAATTATCTTAATCCAGCTCTAGGTCCGGATGCTGCTACTACAGCCTGCATTCTTGTTTTTTGATTAGCGGAGAACATAAACATAGATTTGTCATCTACATAATCCATATAGTTCATGAACATCTGAGAGCGGCTTACTCCTCCACAAACTCTGTTTAGAGGATAGGTAGGATTACCGTAGTTAGGGCCGGGAGAAGTAGGAGTGTCATTAGAGTAATCTGTCTGGCATCCTGCATCAGAAGATCCCCAAAGGTGCGGAAGGTTTAGGTAATGTCCTACTTCATGTGTTACAGTTCTTCCCAGGTTGAACGGAGCAGAAGCACCCGTTTTTCCTATGTACTGGTAACCTATTACAAGACCGTCATACCATTGTCCTGCATTTTCTGGGTAATAAGCGTAGCCTAAAGTTCCAGGCTGGTTGTTTTCGTCAAGTATTGAATTGACAACCCAAATATTCATATTTTTAGTTACATCAGTAGCGTCAATCCCTCCTGTACTGGCTTTTTTCATCTGTTCAAGATCAGATCTCCAGCCTGTTTTTGTGCTCTGCTTGCGGTTGGTTGCCACTAATTTGAAACGGATTTTTACATCGCCTGCTGCTGAAGGCTGAAATGCAGAAGGAATTTTTGTAACGTCAGAATTCGTTCCTCCATAGTCAGCATTGAGTACAGCAATTTGCTCTGCAATTCTTGCATCAGAAACATTTTGCGTAGAAGTGTTATAGATTACATTAAAAACAACCGGGATTTCAACTGTTCCATCTGCAAGAACTTTTCCCACTTTCAGGTCATTGATAAAGCTTTGAGTGCGTGATTCGATTTCTTCTGCTTTTAAGCGTAATGAAGGATCTTTTTGTAACATTTTAGCCCTCAATTCTTCAGAAGGACAGGATTTTTTAAAGGCGCTTGGAGCAGAAGCTTCCTGGTCCATAGACGCTTCGTTTTGATTGGTTAGGCTGTCAGTGTTACACGCCGACATAAAGCCCAGAACTAGGGCTCCAAATAGGAATTTTTTCATATCGTTATAATATAATTTGGTTGAGGGTGTGAAATTATATTATTTGAAATTAATATGCAAGGTTTTTCTTAAAATGTTTGATAAATGTTTAAATTATCATTATTTTACTTGAATTAAAATCAAATAAAATAACATTGTGTTGAATTTTAGTTAATTTTATTTATTTGTTTTATATTTCACATTTAAGTGTATTTTAAATGTAAATAATTTTATTGTTTTTCTATTATTTGTAGAATATTTTTTACATTAAAGCAGGTTATGAATGATCTTTAAAAGCGGGAGATTTCTTATCCTATTCTCTTCAGTACTCCTGTAGGATTTATGGTTTTAATACCTTTTATTGTTATATTCCTGAAGTTTAAGTAAAGTATAAACATAAAAAAATCTATCTCAAAGCTGAGATAGATTTAAATTATATAAAAAATTTTATTTTAGTACACTCTCAATCCTGATCTTGCACCAGAAGAGGCTACAACAGACTGCATTCTTGTTTTTTGTCCTGCAGAGAACATAAACATTGCTGCATCATCTACATAATCCATGTAGTTCATAAACATTACAGATCTTTGTACACCACTACAAGTGTTGTAAAGTGGATAAGAAGGTTTTCCGTAATTGGCAGTAGTCTGCGTAGGAGTATCACTTACCTGGTCATTTCCGCAATTAGCATCTCCCCAGATATGTCTTAAGTTTAAGTAATGACCTACTTCATGCGTTGCTGTTCTTCCCAGGTTGAAAGGAGATGAAGCTCCCGTTTTTCCGAAATATGGAGCGGCTATTACAACACCGTCGTTCCATAATCCTGAAGATTCCGGGAAAGTGGCATATCCAAGAATTGTGCGGCCCTGACTGGTCATTTTGCCTACAACCCATAAATTTAGATAATTGGTAGGGTTAGTGGCATCAATTCCTCCTTTAGAGGCTTTTTTCATATCATCATTAGTGGCCCAGCTTGTTTTTGAAGTGGATTTTCTAACGGTGTTTACCAATCTGAATTTTACTTTTGTATCCCCGGAACTTACGGTCTGGAATTCAGTAGGAATTTTGTTGGCATCGCTGTTAGTCCCTGAATAGTCGGCATTCAGTACCGAAATCTGCTCAGCAATTCTTGCATCAGAAACGTTTTCAGCTGTAGTTTTGTATATAACATTTACCACCACCGGAATTTCTACAGTACCGTCTGCAAGAACTTTTCCGAATTTCAGATCATTGGCAAATTTCTCTGTATTGGTTTCCAGTGCAGCAAATCTTTGTTGAAGTTCAGGACTTTTTTTCAATGCTTCCTGTCTGATTTCCTCAGAAGCACAGCCTCTTTGAGCTAAACTGGCAGAAGTTATAGGTTCGTCAGTTGTGTTTTCGTTTTGATTGGTGATGCTGTCATTGTTACACGCAGCCATTACACTGAGCATAAAAGCTCCAAATAATAGTTTTTTCATATCAAAATCATTTAGGTTGAGGATGTGAAATTATATTATTTGAAATTGATATGCAAGTGTTTTTTAAATTTCTTTAAAGAATCATTATGTTTTATTGTTGTTTGTTGGTTTTAATTCAATGTTTTTAAAAATGTATTGAATTTTAATCAATTTAATAAAATTCACTAATGTGTTTTTTGATTTTATTTGTTTTGCATTAATACTTTTCGCTTAAATTTACTTTTATAAGAATTTTTAATGATAAAAAACTTAATTTGCAAAACCATTTTTAATGGCAAAAACAGCCAGTCCTACACGGGTTTTCAGATCCAGTTTTTCACAAAGCTGATCACGGTAGCTTTCCACTGTTCTTGGGCTGCAGCACATTCTGTCTGCAATTTCCTTATAGCTGAGTTCCGTTACGGTATATTTCAGGAATTCTTTTTCTCTGTCGGAAATTTTTATGGCAATCTCAGATTCTGTTTCTTTATTAAGATTAGAGAATATGATTTTGGAAGCCCAGTCCGGATAAAAGAAACCATCACTGTTGAGTCGGGTGAGAGCAGTTTCCAGATCTCTTGGATGGGTATTTTTTAGAAGATAACCTTTTGCGCCGCTTTTGATCATCTTAATCACACTGTTGTCGTCTCCCTGCATACTGAGTGCCATAATTTTAACATCAGGATGATTTTTTGTAAGCCAGACTGCGGTTTCAAAACCATCCATAATCGGCATACTGATATCCAGGAGAATAATATCGGGAATTGCATTGCCTTCTTCAAATTTTTGGATGAGGTCTTTTCCGTTTTCACTTACATAGATTACTTCAAATTCACTGAAATTACCAATAATCCCTTCCAGGGCTTTTGCAATAAGTATATGGTCGTCAACAATTACAATAGTTTTTTTCATGACTGTTTTTTTAAGATAATATTGATTTGAGTTCCCTTATTTTCCTGGCTTTCCATATGAAAACGTGCTCCTATGATTTCAGCTCTGTTTTTCATATTGGTCAAACCTATTCCGTTGGATTTGATTTCTGAGGTATCAAATCCGATTCCGTCATCTTGAATATTAAGTTCCCAAAGAATATCTTCGGAAGTATTCAGGCTGATAAGAATATTTTTACAGCGGGAATGTTTTATACTGTTCTGAATAAACTCCTGAGTAATTCTCAGAAGGACATTTTTATGAACAAAACCTAAATCCAGTTGTTTAAAATTGTGCTCAAAACTTACATGACATTTTTTAAAGGAATTGGTGTTATCTACTTCTTCCTGTATCAGCGTTACAATTTCCTTCTGGTTGATATTGTCATCCGTTAATGTTTTAGACAGGCTTCGAAGATCCTGTAGAGATTGATTAATAATCTGGGAAACCTGATCAATTCTTTCACTTGCTTCGGATACTTTATTTTCATACAGCATCTGCTGTATATAGAGACTTACCAGGGTAAGCTTTTGGCCAATGTTGTCATGCAGTTCCCTGCCGATCTGCTGCATGGTAGCCTGCTGGATTTCCAATTGGGTAGCCAGGAGCTCTCTCTGATGAATTTCATTTTTCATCTCGATTTCATTCAGGTATTCTTTTTTGCGCTGTCTGTAACTTCGGATATATACCAATACCGCGGTTACAAACATTACAAAAAGTATGTTGAATAGAATGATAATTATTAAGAGCTCTGTTTTCCCCATATAAATGAACTTGCAAATAAGATATACATCACTGAAACTGAGAGTAGAAAATAACTGAAATACATGTCCCAAATTTCCTTGTATTTTACCAGAAGTGATAAAAATGCCATAAAAGGTAATGTTCCTATATAAGATAGCGTAATCCCAAGATTAATATAAAACATTTTGTTTTTATTGAAATTGAGAATCTCTTGTGAAGTAATTTGTTTGTAATACTCCATTATGACCAAAAGCATCAGAATAAGACAGCCAAACGTATAGTTGAAAGCAAATACAATTTTACTTTTGGCAAAATATAATTCATTGGGAATAAATGAAAGGAGATATAAAATGGATATGATCCAAAATAATTTGGGCTTTCCCAAAGATTTTGCAGCATATAACCAGTAAAAAAATATAAACTGGATCGGCATTAAAAGGTAGTTATAATACTGAGCTTTAGTAAAATGGACAAAACTTCCCCATTTACCATACGCTTCCCCAAGAAAAATAAATACCAGATAAAACACAAAAAACTTCCAATGTTGTCCTTTTAAACGGTTATAGTGGAAAAGAGCGATGACTGCAGCAAGTCCTTCAGCCCAAAGCAGACTTTTTTGTGCAAATTCCTGGAACTCTGTCATACAGTGTGTTAAGTATATATATTACAATTAGAAAGACTCGCCTATAGGTGTTTTTGGTGGAATAAGGACTCCGTTATTCTCTCCGAGAGTATCATCATCATCTTCTCCGGCACCTTTGGCAGAGAGAAAATTTAATGCTAAAGAACTTCCTCCAGCATTCTGGAAAGGATTGAAATCATAATCGTGAAACTCTCCTGTTTCATTTGTTTTTTTCAGAGTAGGAATCATTACCAGTGTATGTTTTCCTGCATATTCCGCAGGAACAGGATGAGAATCCATCATAGACCAGTTTTCTGCTTTCGGATAAGTTGCATAATAAAATCTGATTCCAAGGTCTTCTTGAGAGGTTGCCGGATTTACTTTCGCAGCTTCTTCTTCGATTTTTGCAATAAAGCTTTTTAATTTAGGAAGATCAAACCAAATGGAATGTGCGTCTTCTATTCCCAAAGTGGTATTAATAGCACTTAGATGATTTTGACGGTAATTGTCGATCAGAGCCTGGATAAGACTGTTTGACATGATCCCAGGTTGTAGTGGGTTATTTGATTCTGTATTCATAGCTTAGTGTTTTACGGTAAAACTCAATTAATATGCAAATCTCGTAAAAAATATTCTACAAAATGTATTCATGAATTGGGAATTACCCTGTTATTTTTACCGTGTTTTTACGGATTGTATAGGTAGGATAAAGATTTTGCAGGAAGGAGACGCTGATTCAGCCCATAAAAAAAACGGAGAAAATCTCCGTTTATATTAATTAAATGCATCCGTAATGTTTTGGATCCCTGCAGATCAGTCCTGCAGTGCAGCAAAGACCGATGGGGCAGTTCCAGTACTCGTCACAGGCTACCATGGATTGAATGACTCCGCCTCCAATTTTTTTTAATTCATTTCTTTTTAACTTTTTCATACTGATTTTGTTTTAGTTATTAGTTGATTGGTATCGTAAATATACCAATATTTCACTAATAAAGGAAAAAACAGAAAAAAATAAGTGCTGCAGATTATTCTACAGCACTTATTCACAAAAATAATGTATATGAAAAAAACTATTTTATTGCTCAGTAGGTCTGAAAACCAAACCTGTTTCTACAAAATAATCCAGCGTGATTCTGTCTCCATCGTTTACAGTTCCTGCAAGAATTTCTTTAGAAAGTTTATTTAATACTTCCTGTTGGATTACTCTTTTCAATGGTCTTGCTCCAAAAGCAGGATCATATCCTTTTTCCATCAGATAATCTACGGCATCCTGAGTGAACGTCATGATGATGTTTCGTTTCGATAACATTTCATTGAATCCTCTCAACTGATACTGAACGATTTTTCCGATTTCTTTTTTTCTTAAGGGCTGGAACAGTACAATTTCATCAATTCTGTTCAGGAATTCCGGACGTAGAGTTTGTTTTAAAAGATCAAAAACTTCATCTTTTGTTTTATCCACAATTTCATCCTGGTTTTCCTCCGTAAGATTCTCAAAATTTTCCTGAATAAGGTGAGAACCTAAATTCGAGGTCATAATGATAATTGAATTTTTGAAATTCACTACACGCCCTTTATTATCTGTCAAACGTCCATCATCCAAAACCTGAAGTAAGGTGTTGAAAACATCTGGATGTGCTTTTTCAATCTCGTCCAGAAGTACTACGGAATAAGGTCTTCTTCTTACGGCTTCGGTCAGCTGCCCGCCTTCATCATATCCTACATATCCCGGAGGCGCTCCTACCAATCTTGAAACACTGTGACGCTCCTGATATTCACTCATATCAATTCTGGTCATATTGTTTTCATCATCGAATAAGAATTCCGCCAATGCTTTTGCCAGTTCGGTTTTACCTACTCCGGTTGTTCCCAGGAATAAGAATGAACCAATAGGTTTCTTATCATCGCTTAATCCGGCTCTGTTTCTTCTGATAGCATCCGCAACCGCTTGAATAGCTTCATCTTGTCCTACCACTCTGTGGTGTAACTCAGATTCAAGATTCAATAATTTATCTCTTTCAGACTGCAGTAACTTGGTTACAGGAATACCTGTCCATTTGCCAATTACTTCAGAGATGTTTTCGGCCGTAACCTCTTCTTTGATCAGCTCATTCTGATGGTTCTGCATTTCAAGCTCCATCTTGGTGAGTTCTTCTTCTTTTTCACGGAGTTTTCCGTATTGGATTTCCGCTACTTTGGCATAATCTCCGGCTCTGGAAGCTCTTTCTGCTTCATGTTTCAGAGATTCAATATCTTTTTTGATCTGGGTAAGATCTTCACTTTTCTGTTTTTCTTTCAGCCATTTGGCATTGATCTCATTTCTTTGTTCAGAAATTTTTGCAATATCTTCCTTCAGGTGATCAATTTTTGTCTGATTTCCTTCTCTTGAAATGGCTGCTAATTCAATTTCCAGCTGCATTAATTTTCTGTCCAGAACGTCCAGTTCTTCAGGCTTTGAATTGATTTCCATTCTCAGTTTTGCGGAAGCCTCATCAATAAGGTCAATCGCTTTGTCCGGTAAAAAACGGTCTGAAATATATCTTTGAGACATTTCCACCGCAGCAATAATTGCTTCATCTTTAATTCTTACTTTATGGTGAGCTTCATATTTATCTTTAATACCACGAAGGATAGAAATTGCAGATTCAGTATCCGGTTCTTCCACCATTACTTTCTGGAAACGTCTTTCCAAGGCCTTATCTTTTTCAAAATATTTTTGGTATTCATTCAGCGTAGTGGCTCCTATCGCTCTTAATTCTCCTCTAGCTAAAGCAGGTTTTAAAATGTTGGCAGCATCCATTGCTCCTTCACCACCACCGGCTCCTACTAAAGTATGGATCTCATCAATGAAAAGAATAATCTGTCCGTCAGATTTGATCACCTCATTCACTACAGATTTCAAACGCTCTTCAAACTCACCTTTGTATTTTGCTCCGGCGATCAATGCTCCCATATCCAATGAGAATAAGGTTTTATCCATAAGGTTTTCCGGAACATCACCACTGATGATTCTGTGGGCAATTCCCTCAGCAATTGCTGTTTTACCTACGCCCGGTTCCCCAATTAAGATTGGATTGTTTTTAGTTCTTCTGGAAAGGATTTGTAAAACCCTTCTGATTTCTTCATCTCGCCCGATTACAGGATCCAGTTTCCCTTCTGCTGCCAGCTCGTTGAAGTTCTTAGCATATTTATTTAAAGACTGATAGGTTTCTTCTGAGCTTGCAGAAGTTGCCTTACTTCCTTTTCTTAATTCTTTGATAGCGCCTTCCAGTAGGTTTTTAGTTACTCCCATATCTTTCAGCATTTTGGATACTTCAGAACTGGTTTCCAGAAGAGATAACCATAAATGTTCAATCGTTACATATTCGTCACCCATCTTTTTAGCGATATTGGGTGCATCCAGCAATACTTTGTTGGCAGATTGTGAAAGATAAATGTTGCCTCCCTGTACTTTTGGAAGTTTTTCTAAATTTTCACGGTTGCGCTCTCTTACTAAGTTGGCATCTGCTTCAGATTTCTTTAATAAGAAAGGCGATATATTTTCATCCACCTGGAAGATTCCTTCAAGGAGATGTTGTGGTTCAATACTTTGATTGCCCAGCTCCATAGCAATCTGTTGTGCTGCCTGGATGGCTTCCTGTGATTTTACAGTATATTGGTTTAAGTTCATATCTTTTATATTTTTGGTAATGGTTAATATTAAGTTTAGCTTTAAAAAACATCAAGAAACCAAATTTTAAGGCTCAGTTTCTTAATGCCATCAATTATTTAATCATTTATTCGATGACTGTATCGCAAAAACTGTTCAATTATTAAATTTACAAAAAAATAGGACAAATTTTCCGGATATTGTATTTTTAACGGAAATTTAACTTGACAAAATTTCCGATTTCGTAATTATTTCTTTGAAATCCATGAACAAATAGTCAGAATCGGGTAAAATAATTCGATCATCAAACTGAAATTGAAGAGTCTTTTGCTTTTTATGATCAAAAAATAAGCAGTTTAAATCAGAATAGTTACTTTTGCATTTTACCAGATGGAACTAAAAGAAAAACAGAGAAAAATACTAGACGTAGCAGTAGAACTTTTCAAAGAGAAGGGCTATATGGGAAGCTCGGTAAGAGATCTGGCTACGAAACTCAATATCAAGGCAGCATCACTGTATGCACATATCCGTTCAAAGGAAGAAATTTTGGAATGGATCTGTTTTGGCATTGCTCAGGAATTTTTCGATGAGCTTCAGGAAGTAAAAAATACGGATATTGCACCCAGGGAAAAACTGAATCTGCTTTTGGATAAACACCTTTCGGTTGTTCTTAAAAACCGTGATGTTACCCATATCTATTCCAATGAGTGGAGGCATCTTGAAGAAAGACTTCCTGAATTTGTAGAATTAAGAAAAAACTACCAGCAGGAAGTTGAAGAACTGATTTCTGAGATCTACAAAGCAGAAAAATGGGAGCTGAAATCACCTTCATTTACTACAAGATTTATTCTTCATACTTTAAATAATTCATACTTCTGGTTCAAAAGAAGCAGTGATTCTACCGATGAAATTACCGATGAGATCAGAGATAAAATTCTTTTTGGTCTGCTTGGAAATCAGCATTCATAGGCTTTTGGTAAATAGAATCTTAATACATTTTACATTATACGTTTTACAAAATAAGCATTTTAGCTTTTATTCTGTTATTTAGAATCATTCAAAATATGACAAAAGTCATAAAAATTTTGCCAGCTAGTAAAATCTTTTTAAATTTACACCTAACAAATGTTAGTTAGTTTTATGGATTTTTCAGTTGAATATCTGGAGCTGGGTCAGTTGAGACAGCTTCAATCCGACCGGTTGATCAGCCTGATCAGCTATTTGGAAGAGAAGTCGGAATTTTATAAAAAGAAATTTGATGAATTGCAAATATCTCCACAGGATATAAGGTCGATTGAAGATATCACGAAACTTCCTATTACTTACAAGCAGGATTTAAGAGATAACTATCCGTTCGGGTTATTTACCGTTCCAAAAAGTGAGCTTCAGCGTATTCATTGTTCAAGCGGAACTACAGGAAAACCGACTGTGGTAGGATATACCAAAGAAGACGTAGATCTTTTCAGTGAAGTGGTGGCCAGATCTTTACATGCGGCAGGTGCAAGGCCAGGAATGCAGCTGCATAATGCCTATGGCTACGGGATTTTTACAGGAGGTTTAGGTCTTCATTACGGAGCCGAAATGCTGGGAATGAGCGTGCTTCCTATTTCCGGAGGTATGACAGCAAGACAGGTAGACCTGATTGTAGACTTTAAACCGGAAGTGATCTGCTGTTCTCCTTCATATGCTTTAACCATAGCCGATGAGTTTGCCAGAAGAGGGATTTCTGCAGACGAAATCAGCCTTAAATATGCGGTATTAGGGTCAGAACCATGGACGGAAATTATCAGAGGTCATATCGAAGAAAGATTAGGTGTTCATGCAACCAATATCTATGGATTGAGTGAAATTATCGGGCCTGGAGTTTCCATGGAGGATTTTGAAGAGAAAGGCGGAGGTTATATCTGGGAAGATCATTTCTATCCAGAAATTTTAGATCCTGTGACCAAACAGCCGGTTCCTTTCGGGGAAGAAGGCGTATTGGTGATCACTACTTTAACGAAAAAAGCAATGCCGCTTTTACGATATTGGACAAATGATATCACAAGCCTTTACTACGATGAAAATGCGAAAAGAACAATGGTGAAAATGAAACCCATTGTCGGCAGAGCAGATGATATGCTGATTGTAAGAGGAGTAAATGTGTATCCAAGTCAGATTGAAGATGCTTTTTCGTATGTAAAAGGAGTGGTTCCCAACTACTATTTGACCCCTGTGGAAAAAGAACATATGTGTATTGCTCTGGACATTGATGTTGAAATAGATGATGAACTGGTGAAATCTCAGAAAATAAGCGCCAATACCGATGATTATTTTAATTTTGTCGGGAACTTTGGAAAAAATATAGAAAACGAAATCAAAAAGAGGGTAGGGATTACTACGAAAGTAAAAGTTCATGCCCAGGATAGTTTGCCGAAGTGCGAAGGTGGAAAAATTAATAGAATACTAAAAAAATAATGAATTCATTTTATAAACTTAAAACAGTTAAGGTTCAGAAAGATACCTCCGAGGCAGTGAATGTAGCGGTGGAAATCCCTGAAGAACTGAAAGATAAGTTCAGGTTCAAACAAGGGCAGTATCTGAATTTCCGTATGATCATCAACGGAAATGAAGAAAGACGTTCTTACTCTATCTGTAATGCCCCAAGTGAAAAAGGCAATACGCTGGAAGTATTGGTGAAACTGCTTGAAGGCGGAAAGGTATCCGGGTATTTCAATGAGCATCTTCACATGGATGAAGTATTGGAAGTGATGCCTCCGATGGGTGGTTTTAATACCTCTTATCACCCGACAAATGTAAAAACTTATGTTGGTCTGGCGGCAGGAAGCGGAATTACACCGGTGCTATCTAATATTAAAGAAAGTCTTTATCAGGAACCTAAAAGTATTGCTTACCTGTTCTATAGCAACAGAAGCATGAATCATGTTTTAAGAAAAGCAGAGATCGACAAACTGGTAGAACATTTCAACGGAAGACTGAAAGTTATTTATTTAGTGAGCCGTGAAAAACATGAAGATCCTGTTTTTGAAGGAAGAATTTCATCAGAAAAACTGGAGCAGCTATTTGAAAGATATACAGATATTGACATCAAAGAAGCAACTTACTTTATTTGCGGGCCTTCAGAAATGATCAAAGGGATTGCGGATTATCTGAAAAAAGATAAAAAAGTACCTGCTATTCAGGTTTTATTTGAATATTTCACCGCTCCGGATGAAGAAAATACGGAGGAAATGAGTGATGAATTCAAAGCAATTGCCAATATTGAAAGTATGGTAACGGTAATCATTGATGATGATGAATATTCGTTCCATCTTAATTCTAAAAAAGAGAGTATCTTAGATAAAGCATTGAAAGATCAGCTTCCGGTTCCTTTCGCATGTAAAGGAGGCGTTTGCTGTACCTGTAAAGCGCAGGTTTTAGAAGGAGAAGTTTTCATGGAGAAAAACTATGCACTTACCGAAGAAGAAGTAGCCAGAGGCTTCGTTCTTACCTGCCAATGTCACCCAACAACCAATGTGGTGATGCTTAATTATGATGTTTAATTTTTTGTAAAATGTAAAACGTATATCAAAAATACATTGTACAACCGACATTTTACTTTAGTACAAAAAACAAAAAAATGGACTTAGAAAAATTTGTTCAATACGTTCACGAAGAAAATAAAGTAGAACCAAAAGATGTAATGCCAGATGATTACAGAAAATTATTGGTTCGTCAGATTTCACAGCACGCACATTCTGAAATTGTAGGAATGCTGCCGGAAGCTAACTGGATTTCCAGAGCACCTTCATTGAGAAGAAAAATGGCTCTTCTGGCAAAAGTTCAGGATGAAGCAGGTCATGGTTTATATCTTTATTCTGCCACTGAAACTTTAGGAGACGGAAGCATCAGAGCAGACAGAGATGCTACTTATGATGATATGCTGGAAGGAAAAGCAAAATATTCAAGTATTTTCAATTATCCCACGCTAAGCTGGGCAGATATTGGTGCTATCGGCTGGTTGGTAGATGGTGCTGCTATTATGAATCAGGTAATGCTGATGGGGAATTCTTATGGCCCTTATTCAAGAGCGATGGTGAAAATCTGTAAAGAAGAATCTTTCCACCAAAGACAGGGATATGAAATTTTAATGGCACTGTGCCGTGGTACAAAACAACAGAAAGAAATGGCTCAGGCTTCATTAAATCGTTTCTGGTGGCCGGCTCTGATGATGTTCGGACCAAACGATGACAGCTCTCCAAACTCTAAAATCTCTATGAATTACAGAGTAAAAAGAGAAAGTAATGATAACCTTCGTCAGAGATTTATCGATGTTACCGTTTCTCAGGCTGAATTCTTAGGATTAACTATTCCTGATAAAGATCTGAAATGGAACGAGGAAAGACAGCATTACGATTTTGGAGAACTTCCCTGGGATGAATTCATGGAAATTTTAAAAGGAAACGGACCTTGCAACAAGAAGCGTATCGAAACCAAGAGAAAAGCGCAAAGAGAAAACTCTTGGGTAAAAGAAGCAGCGGCAGCTTTTGCAGAGAAACAACAAAAAGAAGTAATATAATAATGTAACAATATACCAATGTAGAAATGTAACAATCATTGTCATGCTGAGCTTGTCGAAGCATCTCATTATTAAACTGGTACATCGATACATTGTTAAATTAATTTGACTATGGCAAATTTAGATATGTGGGAAGTGTTTATTCAGACTAAACCGGGATTATCTCACAAACATGTTGGAATTGTACAGGCACCAACAGCAGAAATGGCTTTGCAAAATGCAAGAGACGTTTATACAAGAAGAAAAGAAGGGACTTCTGTTTGGGTTGTTCCAAGCAAATATATTGTGACTTCGGAAGGGATTGATAAAGAAGCTTTCTTCGATCCGGCTGATGATAAACTATACCGTCATCCAACGTTCTACGATATCCCCAACGATGTAAAAAATATGTAATCTTCTGTAAAATGTCCGTTGTAAAAAGTACATTGTACATCCGACATTTTACATTTTACAAAAAATTAAACAATGAACCCATTATATAATTATTTATTAAAACTAGCAGACGACAGTTTCATTATGGGACAGCGTTTGTCTGCATGGTGCGGTGAAGGTCCTTACCTGGAGGAAGATATTGCATTGACAAATATTGCATTGGATGAGCTAGGACAGGCAAACAATTTTTATGTGTACGCTTCAAGAGTGATAGACAATGGTAAAAGTGAAGATGATATCGCATTTTTAAGATACGAACACGAATACGTCAATGCACATTGGGTAGAACTTCCTAATGAAGATTATGCACAGACTATTCTTAAAGTATATGTGCTGGCTGTATATCAGAAACTGATGTATGAAGCGTTATCAAACTCTGCGAATGAAGAGCTGTCAGCGATTGCTCAAAAATCTTTAAAAGAAGTCAGATACCATTACACACATGCTTCTTCCTGGATGAAAATCTTCGCTCAGGGAACAGAAGAAAGTCGTGAACGTTTGGTAAAAGCCATTGAAAATATCTGGGAGTATACAAAAGGTCTTTTTGCTAAAACAGAAGGCGAAGATGATCTTGTTGCTTTAAATATTGCTCCCAATGCAGACGCTCTTTACGAAGAATTCCTTGCGGTTACAAAGAAAGATTTTGCAGATTTCGGGTTAGAATATCCTGAAAATCCTTTCATGCAGCCAAAATCAAGAACAGGATATCACACGGAATATTTCGGATTTATCCTTTGCGAGCTTCAGTATATGCAGAGAGCGTATCCTGGATGTACTTGGTAATAAGTTATGAAGAAGATGCTTCTTGGAATATTGGCTTTTTTTCTTGCAGCATATATGATACTATGTGTTGCCGTTTATTTCTATCAGGAGAAAATCATTTTTTATCCTGAAAAGTTACCGGAAAACTACCAATTTAAATTTGATGGTAATTTTGAAGAAATAACGATCAAAACAAAGGATGGGAAGCATTTGAACTCTGTGTTATTTAAAGCTCCGAATCCCAAAGGAGTTATCTTTTATCTTCATGGAAACGGAGGATCAATAAAAGGTTGGGGAGAAGTAGCACAATTATATCGCAGTATGAATTATAATACATTGATACTCGATTATCGGGGCTACGGAAAAAGTGAAGATAAAATTAACAGTAAAGACCAGCTTTTTTCGGACGTTGAAAGTGCTTATAAAGAACTTTTGAAAAGATATCCGGAAAACAAAATTATTATTTTAGGATATTCAGTAGGAACAGGATTAGCGGCAAAATTAGCATCATTGCACAACGCAAGATTATTGATTTTACAGGCACCTTATTACAGTATAGAAGATGAAATGAATCAAAAATTTTCATTTCTTCCGAAGTTGTTACTGAAATATAATTTTGAGACTGGTGAATATTTAAAAACCGTTAAATCACCAGTAGTTATTTTTCATGGTGATAAAGATGAGGTTATTCACTATAAGGCATCTTTAAAACTTAAAAATAATTTTAAAAAAGAGGATAGCCTGATTATCTTAAAAAATCAGTATCACAACGGAATAACAGATAATTTGGATTATCAGAAAGCAATGAATGTGATTCTTGATTCTGATAAAAAATAAAATATGAATCAGCTTTTAGATTTATTAAAAACCATTCCCGATCCGGAAATTCCCGTGATTGATATTGTAGAATTAGGAATTGTAAGAGAGGCACAGATTACAGGTGAAAATACCTGTGAAGTGATCATTACACCTACTTATTCTGCCTGTCCCGCTATGTTTACCATTGAAGAGGATATTATCAAAATGATGAAAGAAAACGGATGGGAAGCAAAAGTAGTAACCAAAATGTTCCCGATATGGACAACAGACTGGATTACTGATGAAGCAAGAGAAAAACTTCGTGTTTACGGAATCACCCCTCCGGAAAAAGGGGCAGACGAACATCATATCGGAAAACCGAAAAAATGTCCGCGTTGCGGTTCCGAACATACCAAGCAGATCAGCAGATTTGGGTCTACCCTGTGTAAGGCTTCTTATCAGTGTTTAGATTGCCTGGAGCCATTTGATTATTTTAAATGTCATTGATGAGTTATCCATCTGTCTGCAATAAACTTTACGGCTATGCAAAGCATAACGAAGGAATTGTTAGATTGTCAAATTATTAGACGGTTACATTGATTTATATTGTTAAATTAGTGCGTTGTTAAATAATAAATTAATAAAAACTATGTATACACAACTTGATATTGAAACGCATTTTGACGGAAAGCTTAAAATCGCATATCTTAATCAACCGGAAACAATGAACGCTCTTACCAAGCCGGCTTTATCAGATCTTAGAGATTTTGTTAAAGAATGCAGCGATGACGAAACGGTAAGATGTGTTGCTATTTCCGGAAGAGGAAGAGCGTTTTGCTCAGGTCAGAATCTGGATGAAGCATTTGTGGTAGGCAAAGAGCACCACGATCATGACATCATCAGAAAAATTGTGGTAGACTATTATAACCCTTTAGTGCTGGAAGTTACCCGTTGCAAAAAACCGGTTATTGCTTTAGTAAACGGACCTGCAGTAGGTGCCGGAGCTATGTTGGCTTTAATCTCTGATTTCGTTTTAGCGAATGAGAAAGCCTATTTTGCTCAGGCATTTTCAAATATCGGTTTAATTCCTGATACAGGAGGAACTTACTTCTTACCGAAGCTTTTAGGTAGACAGTTGGCTAATTATTTAGCATTTACGGGTAAAAAATTATCAGCAGAAGAATCTAAAGTTCACGGTCTTGTAGCAGAAGTTTTCACTGAAGAAGAATTTGTTCCAAAATCTATGGAAATACTTGAAAGAATGGCAAACATGCCTACTGCAGCCATTAAGCTGACAAAAAAAGCATTCGCCAATTCTTATACCAATACCCTGAAAGAACAGCTTGAGCTGGAAGGAGATCTTCAGCAGGAAGCGGCAGGTACAGAAGACTTCATTGAAGGAGTAAATGCCTTTTTACAAAAAAGAAAACCTAATTATAAAGGAAAATAAAAAATTGTACAATGTAGAAAGTAAAATGTACAACATACACAATTAAATACTTTTTACATTGTACATTTTACATTGTACAAAATGAAAAATATTGGAATTATCGGTGCCGGAACAATGGGAATCGGCATTGCACAAGTAGCCGCAACGAACGGATGCAAGGTTTGGGTATATGATGCCAATCCAAAACAAGTAGAAACGGCAACGGTAGGTCTGGAAAAAACATTAACCAAATTGGTTGATAAACAGAAAATTTCATCAGAAAAAATGGGTGAAATTTTATCTAACATTTCCATTGCTACAGAATTAAAAGACTTCAAAGATTGTGAACTGATTATTGAAGCGATTATTGAAAATAAGGATATCAAAACCAAAGTATTTACAGAACTTGAAAACTACGTTTCAGAAAGCTGTATCCTTAGTTCCAATACCTCATCTATCTCTATCACCTCTCTCGGTGCAGAACTAAAGAAACCGGAGCGTTTCATAGGAATTCACTTTTTCAATCCGGCTCCGTTGATGCCTTTAGTGGAAGTTATTCCTTCCTTATTGACAGAAAAAACATTAGCAGAAAAACTCTACAACCTCATGAAAGAATGGGGGAAAATGCCTGTTATTGCCAAAGATATTCCAGGATTTATTGTCAACAGAATTGCCAGACCTTATTATGGAGAAGCCCTAAGAATTGTTGAAGAAAATATTGCTACCCCAGAACAGGTAGATGATGCTATGAAAACGTTAGGGAACTTCAAAATGGGTCCTTTCGAATTGATGGATCTTATCGGAGTGGATGTGAACTTTGCTGTAACAACAACAGTTTACAAAGACTATTTCTATGACCCGAAATACAAGCCATCTCTACTGCAGCAAAGAATGTCTGAAGCAAAACTTCACGGCAGAAAAACAGGAAAAGGTTTCTACGATTACAGCGAAGGAGTAGAAAAACCTGTTGCTCAGAAAGACGATGCTTTATATCAGCAAATCTTTTTAAGAATCATTTCAATGTTGATCAACGAAGCTGTTGAGGCTAAAAGATTAGGCGTTGCCAATGATGAAGATATTGAGCTGGCAATGCAGAAAGGCGTAAACTATCCAAAAGGATTATTAGGCTGGGGTCAAGAAATCGGGTATGCAAAAATCTCTGAAACCCTTCAGAACCTTTACGGAGAATATCAGGAAGAAAGATACAGACAAAGTCCTTTGCTTCGTAAAATGAATTAAATAATTTGAAAATATATCAGTTTGAAAATTGATTATAATGGGTTTTCATTTTCAAATTCTCAAATTTATTTAATTTTCAAATTAATATTATGAATATAGAAGAATTCAGAGCGGAGCTGGAGATAAGGCTTTTAATTGAAAAACAATATTTAACTCAGGAAGCTTTCTCTGTGAATGCTGAGGAAAGACTTGAGCTTTTAGGAAAGTTTAATGAAAAATATAAAGAGCTGATCAAAAGATTAGCCATTGAAAATGGAATTGATTTAGGCGAATCCTATCCCTCTGAAAATTCATCAGACTCAGAAAGTCTCTCATACGGACAAATCATTCTGGGAAAAACCATGAATGTTTACGACAGATTATCTGATGAACTGTATGAAGAAATAACAAACATATAATTAATAGAAATGAACCCAAGACAAGTAGCAGATTATATGTTCAATCAGGATTATTTTTCCCAGTGGATGAATATCAAGATGATTGAAGTAAAAGAAAATTACTGTTTAATAGAAATGCCTATCAAGAAAGATATGATTAATGGGCTTAAAACAGTTCATGGTGGAGTTACCTTTGCTTTTGCAGACTCAGCGCTGGCATTTTCTTCCAATAATACCGGAGATGCTGCTGTAGCATTGAATTGTATCATCAACTTTACCAAAGCAGGAAAAGAAGGTGATATTTTCAGAGCAGAAAGTATTTTGGTAAATGATACCAGAAAAACAGCGGTGTATGATATTCAGATTACCAATCAAAATAAAGAACTGATTGCAAAATTTGTAGGAACAGTCTACAAAATCGGAAAAAAAGTGATCGATTTATAAAAACTAAACCAGATACCCAATCAAACAAAATGAGAAAAATAGTTGCACTGCTCTTTGGGATTTCAACCCTTCTGTTGAATGCTCAGCAGAAAGTGAACGAACCTTTGAAAAAAGAACTTGATGCTATTATGAAGATAGATCAGGGATACAGAAAGCTTTTTCATTCCGGGATAACTCCTGAGAAAAAAGAAGAGCTACTGAAAGAGCTGAATATAGACCAGGAAGAATTCAAAAAGAAAGACTGGCTGTTGGTGGCTGAACAGGATAGTCTGAACATGCAGAAAATAGAAAATATTATTGCTCAATATGGCTATCCTGGAAAAACATTGGTTGGAGAACCTACGAATAAGGCAGCTTGGTACGTGATCCAACATTCAAACAAAATTGGAAAATATCTGCCTCTCATTAAAGAAGCCGGAAAAAATAAAGAAATTCCTTTCACATTGGTTGCCATGATGGAAGATAGATTTCTGATGGATGGGGACAAAGAACAGATCTATGGAACACAGGGAAAAGGAGAAATGACAAAAGATAAAGATGGAAAACAAGTCTTCATCAGTTTTGTTTGGCCTGTAAAAGATCTTGAAAATGTTAATAAAAGAAGAAAAGAAGCAGGTTTCGATTCTACCATTGAAGAAAATGCCAAAAGAATGTTCGGGCAAGACTTCAAATATGAACCTTATACTTTAAAACAGGTTTTAGAACTAAGAAATAAAAACAAATAAATCCGGTATTGTTATACATTACTAGATGGTTATATTAAAACATTATGAACAACGTATACATCATAGACTATGTCAGAACTCCCATCTCAAAATTACAGGGAGGATTATCAGAAGTAAGAGCAGATGATTTAGCAGCTATTGTTATTAAAGAAGTAGTCGCAAGAAATCCTGAAGTTCCTGTGGAGGAAATTGAGGATGTTATTTTCGGATGTGCCAATCAGGCGGGTGAAGATAACAGAAATGTTGCAAGAATGGGGCTTTTACTGGCAGGTCTTCCTTATAAAATCGGTGGAGAGACTGTCAACAGACTATGTGCTTCAGGAATGTCTGCGGTAGCGAATGCATTTCGTTCTATTGCTGCAGGAGAAGGAGAAATTTATATTGCAGGAGGAGTAGAGCATATGACGCGTTCTCCTTATGTGATGTCAAAACCTAGCGCAGCTTTCGGAAGAGACAGTCAGATGTTTGATACTACTTTCGGATGGCGTTTCATCAACCCTAAAATGAAAGAATTATATGGGGTTGACGGAATGGGAGAAACAGCAGAAAACTTAGCCGATATGCACCAGATCAACAGAGAAGATCAGGATAAATTTGCCCTTTGGTCTCAGCAGAAAGCTACTAAAGCACAGGAGAGCGGAAGACTGGCAGAAGAAATTGTAAAAGTTGAAATTCCTCAGAGAAAAGGAGATCCTATTGTTTTCGAAAAAGATGAATTTATTAAGCCTTCTTCTTCTATGGAAGGTCTGGCAAAACTTCGTCCTGCTTTCAGAAAAGAAGGAACAGTAACTGCTGGAAACGCTTCAGGAATGAATGATGGGGCAGCTGCTTTAATTTTAGCAAGTGAAGAAGCCGTAAAAAAATATGGTTTAAAGCCAAAAGTAAAAATTCTGGGATCATCTGTAGCAGGTGTTGAACCAAGAATTATGGGAATTGGGCCGGTAGAAGCTACTCAAAAATTATTAAAGAGATTGAATCTTTCTTTGGAAGATATGGATGTCATTGAATTAAACGAAGCGTTTGCAGCACAAGCACTTGCTGTAACGAGAAGCTTAGGCTTAAAAGATGATGACACCAGAATAAACCCAAATGGAGGAGCTATTGCCATTGGTCACCCGCTTGGAGTTTCCGGAGCAAGGATTGTAGGTTCTGCAGCAATGGAACTTCAGAAACAGGATAAAAAATATGCATTGTGTACCCTTTGTATCGGTGTAGGACAAGGATATGCAATGGTGATTGAAAAAGTATAATTTTTTCAATGTAATAATATAACAGTGTAGCCGTGTAACAATTATTGTTTTTTTGTCATTCTGAACGAAATATAATGAAGTGAAGAATCTCATTGGTAAACTGTTAAATTGATATGTTAAATTTTTAACGAAAATTTTATGAACATCTACTCATACCACGGGATTCGTCCCATTATAAAACCATCTGCTTACATTCATCCGCAGGCAGTCATTATCGGGAATGTAGAAATAGGTGAAGAAGTATATATCGGTCCCAATGCAGTAATCCGTGGTGACTGGGGAAAAATTATCATTAAAGATGGAGCCAATGTACAGGAAAACTGTACCCTTCATGTTTTCCCCAATATAGAAACCATTTTAGAAGAATCTGCACATATCGGACATGGAGCAATCATTCATTCAGGTCATATTGGAAAAAACTGTCTGATCGGAATGAATTCTGTTGTAATGGACAAAGCCTATATCGGTGATGAAAGTATTGTCGGAGCATTGGCTTTTGTTCCTGCCAATTTCAGATGTGAACCAAGAAAATTAGTGGTGGGAAGTCCTGCAAAAATTATCCGTGATGTTTCTGACGAAATGATCCACTGGAAAACAGAAGGAACAAAACTATATCAGGAACTGGCAAGAGAAGGAAAAGAAGCTATTCTGCCTTGTGAACCTTTTACAGAATACGTTCAGCAGATCCCAACCAAAATTGTGGATTACAGTATCTGGGATGATATCAAATAATGACCATTAAAATTAAATATGATTAAAAAAATTGCACTTGTGTGCAGCATGATGTTGGCGATGAATGGTGTAGTATCAGCACAGACTGTTACTTCAAAACCATTGACAATCGGAGAAGTGAGGACGATTAAGTCCAAAACGTTAAATGAAGACAGAACGTTGAATATTTATCTTCCACAGGGATTTGATAAAACAAAATCATATCCTGTAATCTATCTGTTGGATGGAAGTATGAATGAAGATTTTATTCACGTGACAGGATTAGTCCAATTCTTTAATCAGATGTATTCCATGCCGGAAACCATTGTGGTGGGAGTTGCTAATATAGACAGAAAAAGAGATTTTACTTTTCATACAGATTTGAAAGACTTACAGAAAGATTATCCTACAACAGGACACTCAGATAAGTTTATTGCATTTGTTGAAAAAGAATTAAAACCTTATGTGGAAAGTCAGTTCAAAACCACAGAGAAATACCTTTTTGGTCAATCTTTAGGAGGGCTTTTGGCCACAGAAATCCTTTTGAAAAAACCGGAAATGTTCAACAACTACTTTATCATTAGCCCAAGTTTGTGGTGGGATGACGAAAGCCTTTTAAAACAAGCTCCACAATTACTTTCAAAATCTCCGGATACTAAAAAGTTTGTCTATGTGTCTGTAGGGAAAGGAGAACATCCGGTGATGATAAAAGATGCCGAAGCTTTCTACGATGTTTTGAAAAAAGCAGGAAAGAAAAACTGGACATTAGAATATAAAATGATGGAAACAGACAATCACGCCACTATTCTTCACAGAAGTTTATATGAAGGACTGGTAAAGATGTTTCCGTATCAGGAACCGAAATAAATTAGTTCTCATTGATCAACTTTCTGAAGAAATATTGGATCCTAATATTGATTTTTATAATCATTATGAATATTCTAGGGCTTTATCTGATAAAAGAATCAATAGGAATTTCAGATGCTTTGGAACATGTTGAGTCAGATGAGGTAATTGCCAATCTAAAACAGAAAGACAATTTCTATACTTTGTTTGTTGAAATTGTCATCATTTTAGACTGTTGGATGGTACTTTTTATTCCTTATCTGGTTATTAGAAACTTTATTAAAAAGATTAATCTAAGCAAAAAGTAAAAAACTATATGGAAAAGTTAAAAAACTATATCTACGGACAATGGGTAGAAGGTACCGGAAACGGAATCCCTTTGTACAATGCCGTTACAGGAGAACAGGTAGCTGTTTCCGACACAGAAGGGCTTAATTTTGAACAGGCTCTTGACTATGGAAGAACAGTAGGATATAAAAACCTTTCTTCAATGACTTTCTACGACCGTGGAGAAATGTTGAAAAAAGTAGCACTTTACCTCCTGGAAAGAAAGAAAAAATACTACGACTTATCATACAAAACAGGGGCTACCCACGTTGATTCATGGGTGGATATTGAAGGAGGTTTCGGAACTTTCTTTACCTATTCCGGATTGGCAAAAAGAATGCTTCCTAATACTTCATTTTGGGTAGACGGAGACACTCAGAAGATTTCTGCTAACGGAACCTTTTTAGGAACTCATATCTTAACACCCAGTGAAGGGGTTTCTGTACAGATCAATGCTTATAACTTTCCGGTTTGGGGAATGTTGGAAAAATTGTCCACTTCCTTATTAGCGGGTGTTCCTTCTATTGTAAAACCATCACCTTTCGGATCTTACCTTACTAATGCCGTATTCCAGGATATGATTGAAAGTGGAGTACTGCCTGAAGGTGCTGTACAGTTAGTCTGTGGAGAACCGGGAAATATTTTAGATTACGTACAGGATGGCGACTCTGTTTTATTCACAGGTTCAGCCAATACCGGAAGAAAATTAAAATCACTTCCTTCTGTTGCAGGAAATGCTGTTCGTTTCAACATGGAAGCAGACTCATTGAACTGTTCAATCCTTGGATTGGAAGCAAAACCGGGAACTCCGGAATTTGACTTATTCATCAAAGAGGTTCGTAACGAAATGACCACAAAAGCAGGACAGAAATGTACGGCAATCAGAAGAATTATCGTTCCTGAGCACTTAATTGGTGATGTTCAGAATGCTTTGTCTAAAGCTTTGGATCAAACAAAAATCGGAAACCCATTAAGCAGAGAAACCAAAATGGGATCTTTAGTGGGAAGACAGCAGTATGAAGAAGTTCTAAGAAAAGTAAACATTCTAAAATCAGAAACAGAACTTGTCTATGACGGAAAACACGAACTGGTAGATGCCAACTATGAAAATGGAGCATTTATGAGTCCGAAACTATTCCTGAACGATAAGCCTTTCGAAAAAAATATCTCTCACGATGTAGAAGCTTTCGGGCCGGTATCTACGTTAATGCCATATAAAGATGCTGAAGAAGCAGCGGCACTGGCAAAGAGAGGAAAAGGAAGTTTAGTAGGATCTATTGTTTCTCATGATGAGAACTTTATTGCCGAAACTTCATGGAAAATGGCTTCCCAACACGGAAGAATCTTTGTTCTGAACAGAGATAACGCTAAGGAAAGTACGGGTCATGGTTCTCCACTTCCGACATTAATGCACGGAGGACCTGGTAGAGCTGGTGGTGGTGAGGAAATGGGTGGACTGAGCGGTCTTCATTTCTTCTTACAGAAAACAGCCATTCAGGGATCACCGGATGTGCTTAAAGCCATTACTAAGATCTACCAGCAGGGAGCAGAGAAAAAATTCTCAGACAAACATCCTTTCCAGAAATATTTTGAGGAAGTTGAAGTGGGAGACTCTTTAGAAACAGCAGGAAGAACAGTTACCGATGCAGATATCGTAAACTTCTCCAATGTTTCATGGGATCACTTCTATGCACATACAGACGCAACAAGTTTAACAGGAACAATCTTTGATAAAACGGTAGCTCACGGATATTTCATTCTTTCAGCAGCGGCAGGATTATTCGTTTCAGGTAAAAAAGGACCTGTAATTGCTAATTACGGATTGGAAGAATGTAGTTTCTTCAAGCCTGTATATGCCGGAGATACCATCACGGTTTATTTAACGGCAAAAGAAAAAATCAACAGAGGTGTAAAAGGAAGAAACATTCCTTCCGGTGTTGTAAAATGGTTGGTGGAAGTAGTGAACCAAAGAGATGAGGTAGTCTGTGTGGCAACAATCTTAACATTGGTTGCAAAACAATCCCCTTTCATTGATCTGAATGTGAAAAATGTTCAGAAAATACTGAATGGATTAACGGAAAGTACTCCTTCTCTTTGGGGAAAAATGTCAGCACAACAGATGATAGAGCACCTTGAGCAGGCTGTATTGGTAAGCTTTGGAGAACCTGAAGCAGAGAAATGTTTCACTCCGGAGGAAAATCTTGAAAAATGGCAGGATTCTCTTTACAATCACAGAGCAATGCCAAAAGAGTTTACAGCTCCGTTCCTTCCTCAGGATGGTTCGCTTCCGGAACTGACGCACAAAAATCTGGAAGCTGCAAAGCTGTCATTCATGGATAACCTGAAGAAATTTGTAATCTACTACAAAGAAAATCCACAGGCAGAACACATGAATTTTGTATTTGGAAAACTGAATAAAGAAATGTGGGAACTGATGCACAAAAAGCATTTTACCCACCACTTCCAGCAATTTGGATTGATTTAATTCAAAATAATGATAAAAATTTCCTCTTCAGTACTCATCTGGAGGGGATTTTTATTTTAAAATCTAGTTGAAATTAGGTAAATTTATATATGTTTTTTTATCATGAGATTCTTTAAAAATTTCTTTTTATCTCTATCAGCTTTGCTTCTTTTCTCTTGTTCAGGAAGTCCAAGACCTGATAAAGAAGGCTATTTTTCTGAAGAGAAATTTGTTGACAGTTTGCATGCTGGAGTAAAAGGAAAAACTAAAGTTGAATTTGAGAAATTCAGAAATACAGGTAACGGAGATGTATTTGTGTCAATTAATTTTTATAAATCGGAAAAGAAATGGGTAAAAGGTGAGAAAACGGATATTGACATCTGGCGACTGACAAACAGTTTCAAATTCGATAAAGATGGAGTGACTGGTTTGGATGTTCAAATTGGTGATTTCAATAACGACGGATTTAATGATATAACCTACCAGAGTGCTATCGCTGGAAGAGGAGGGAATGTAGTGATGACTTTATTTGTATATAATCCGGAGAATAAAAATTTTATCCACATTAAAAATTCAGATTATTATCCAAACTTGAGTTTTAATTCAAAATTAAACTGTATCAATTCTGTAATTTTAACAGGTTCCACTACAACGACATTTTTAAAAATTAAAAAAGATTCTCTGGATGAATTTGCACGAGTGGATGTTTCTGATAAAATACTTGTGGAAGAAAAAGATTCTAAAGGCAAATTTATAATTATTGAAGAAAAGCCATTCAAAGGAAATGATGAAGATTTTTATAAAACTTTTCGTAACTACAAGCCTTTAGAATATTAACTATCTACAATACTTATGTCAGGATTTTAAACTGTGATATGGATCAAACTTAGAAATGATTTGCTATTTTTTTTTCTATATGAATTGTTTATTTTCAGGTAGTTATGTTTTTGTGGTTAAAAATGATTAACTTTAATAGGCGGAATCCGAAAAGCATATAGAGTAGGAAAGAAAATCAAAACTAACCCCTATGAAAAACTTAAAAAAACTTTCAAGACATGAGTTGAGATCTTTCAAAGGAGCTGGCCCCAACTGGTCTTGTACTCCAAATCCTTGTCCTCCCGGAACCTGTTGTCTTCCTGGAAGATGGCCAGATATTGCCAGAGCATGTTATATATGTGCTGATTCTTAAATTTTAAAACTTAAAACAATACATAAAGCTGCAATTCATTGTGATTTGCAGCTTTGTTTTTTATAATCTTTTGTTAAAAATTCGGTCTTACTTGATGACCTTGGATTTATTCATTATTTTCAATCTTAAAATTAATTCAAAAAAATATAATACAATGAATCAGAGCTGGATGCAAAACTGGGAAGAAGTGAAGAATATTTTGGTTTGTCCTACAGATTTGGAAACCTATTTTACTTCGAATGAAATTCTGGGACAGAAAATGGAGACCATGGAAATAGGAAATGTTTCCCTTCCTTCTGGAAAAGTGGTGGTAAGAGATCCGTTGGTTTCCCTAAATGCCAATCAGTCCCCTTATTTTGTTCAGGCACCGATAGGAAATTTTCCGGTGACCATTGCTGTCGTAAAATCCGAAGATTGGGGAGACAGATATGCTGTGGTAAAAGTTGAATTTACTCAAGAAAAACCAGTTATTTACAGAGAGGCCTTAGTTGGGGTTGAGGAATTAGAGGATGTAACTGAAGATGATTTTTTTGGTTTCGGAGTGGATGCTGGTTTAGGTTGTATTACGGATAAAGAAGTACTTCCTTTTGTAGATAAATTTGTGGATGAAATAGATGTTGACAATGTGTATGATAATTATTTCGCAGCGCTTTTCTCACAAAGCTATGAAGCTAATCCCAACAATCAGAGAGATGCCGGAGACTGGATCAATTGGACAGTTCCAGGTACTAATTATCAGATCCCCATGTTTGCCAGTGGTTTTGGTGATGGTACTTATCCTGTTTACTTTGCTTATGATGGTAACGATGAAATTTGTGGTTTATACATTCAATTCATTGATATTGAATTAGCTTTAAGTGACGAAGATGAAGATGAGGATGATGAACCTGAAAATTTTATTTTTTCTAAAAACTAAATATGAATAAGACTTTTGCGGATCATGTCATAGATTTCAACAAAAATATCAGCTATACAGGAAATCTTCCTGAAGGGTTTGAAGTCCTCAATCCATATCTGGATAATCCTGAAACCTTAATGGTTATGCAGAAGTTTTATCATCAATATTATGATGATTCAGTTCGTAGAAAATTTATGATTGGTATTAATCCAAGTCGCCATGGAGCAGGAGTAACCGGAGTTCCTTTTACCGATACCAAAAGACTCGAAAATGTTTGCGGGATAACAATGAAATCTGCTCACACCCATGAAGTTTCTTCAGTTTTTATGTATGATATGATTGAAGAATATGGTGGCGCTGATCTTTTCTATAAAGATGTTTATATCAATTCTCCGTTTCCACTGGCTATCGTAAGAAGAACAAGGAACGGCTGGCTTAATGCCAACTATTACGATGATAAGGAACTCTTCAAATCTGTCAAGGACTTTATGATTGAATCTCTGAAGAAGCATCTCAGTCTTAATCTCGATGCATCAGAAGTTTTTATCCTTGGTAAAAAGAATGCGGAATTTATTTCCAAACTGAACAAAGAGGCAAAACTGTTCGATACACTGACTGTTCTGGAGCATCCAAGATATATTCAGCAATACAAATCAAAAGAAAAACAGCTTTATATAGACAAATATATTTTAGCTCTGAAAAAATGACAAAATCCCTTCGTCGAAAGGGATTTGTCATTCATGAATTAGAATCTTTATGGGAATGTGGAACTTATGTGAAATTTTATGACTTTATTTTTTAATGATTTTGGTAGATTCCGTTGCTGTTTTGATGATGTAAACTCCTTTTGGAAGTTCTGAAATATTGATTTCGTTATTTCCTTTCTGAGTTTGTATCGTTTTCAGCATTTTTCCATCCAGGCTGTATACTTTAGCTTCACTGGCTTTGTCAGTGGTGATAGAAAGGGGACCGCTGGTTGGGTTGGGATAAACAGTCAAGTTTTTTTGAGTGCTTTTAGCTTCGGAAATACCTAATACCAGATTGCTGTCTTTTACCCAGGTGAAGGCATCTAAACCTACATATCGGAAGGCTCCGTTCGCAGTGACCTGCAGCTCGTCAATCACGATGTTTGAGTAATTTTGACCGTTTAAGTTGGTAAGATCAATTAAGGTATATCCGTTCGTACTACCTAAGCTTGTTGCAAATCCGTTCATTTTTGTTTGGGTAAATTTGGTTACTCCGCTTAGTTTTCCGGTTACAGTCAGTGTTCCTGCTACATTAAGATCCAGGTTCAATGCAGAAAGATACATCCAGAACCTGTTTACTTTAAACAGATTAGAAGTGGTTTTAATGCTGAATGACGGTGGAGATTGAGTGTCATTGGAGTTATCAATGTATCTGTTGTCATTTGCTGTTCCACTCCAGCCGGTTCCAGGGAAATTTCCTTGAATATCAAAAACACTTACATGGGAAATGATATTGAAAATGACTCCATTATCGGTAAAGCTTGCACTTCCGTTCGATTCTGTCTCAAATTGTTCTGTACTGGTCTGCCCGAATGAGAAAATTGAAATGAGCAGACTACAGATTGCTAAAAAAGTAGTGCTTTTCATGATTTTTGTTTTAAATGTTAGGTGGTTGTATGGGTATTAATCCCTTGGTGGATAAATCCCTTCAACGCAAATAATATAATTTAAGCCAAGATAAGGCGGCATATTATTCACAGGCAGATTCTGTCCGATGAAGGCAATGCTTTGATTATTGATAATCGTATCAGGGCTGGCGTCGTTCACGAAACTAGGTACTGCATTGAAATCTCTCCCCACTTGTGTTCCTGAGATCGCAATGGTTGAAGTGGCTGTAGGAGTAGATGAATTGGCGTTTTTATTAGCCACTTTAAGCTGAAATCCGGCACCCACACTTGGAAGATTTGATGCTAAAATTGTATTTTGTGTAGTTCCTGATGCTGCTCCCAAAGGGTAAAACTGGTTAGCATTTACATTTCCTGCTCCTAGAGCCATACGCCCTTTTAAGTTGGGAAGAGCGAATGTAGTGATCCCGTCTCCACCGTAAGTGGTTCCTAAAATAGAAAATAAGGCAGAATTTCTCGAAATGCTGATTAAGCTTCCATCGCAAAACATCCAGCCTCTAGGTGCGAAATTTCCTGCAAATAATTTTACAATTCCAATGTACTCGTCCATGATAATATGTTTTTAGTGTTAAATTTCTTACTCTTTTTTACAGGCTTTTCAGACTCCGCCTTTTGATTATTAATTCTCACTTCAAAGGAACGATTAATAAGAAGCAGGGACTAGAGTAGAAAATACCAAATTAAAAACTCCGTATTTCTACGTAATGATGTCTTTAAGTATACAGATCTGAAAAGAAAATATAAACTTTAAGTTTCTCTGAACGAGCTGTATTTCGTATTTTTGTAAGAATCCAATAAAAATAAAAATGAGCGAATTTGTAGCATCAGAAATTAAAAATAATATTGCCGAAATCAGTTTCGGAACACCCAAAAGTAACGCTCTTCCGGGAGCGATTTTAGAAAAACTGGCAGCAACCATCCTTGAAGAAGGAGCTAAAGATGAAGTGAAAGCTATTCTGGTAAAAAGTGCTGGTGAGAAAGCGTTCTGTGCAGGGGCAAGTTTTGATGAGCTTTTAGCAATTGAAGAACTTGAAGCGTCTACCCAATTTTTTGGTGGTTTTGCAAAAGTTTTAAATGCCATGAGAAACTGTGGGAAAATCGTAGTGGTAAGAGTTCAGGGAAAAACAACCGGTGGAGGAGTAGGAATTGCATGTGGTGCAGACTATTGCTTTGCAACAAAAGATTCAGCATTGGCTCTTACTGAAATCAATCTTGGGATTGGACCTTTTGTAATCGGACCTTATGTTGAAAGAAAAATCGGAAAATCACAATTCTCTGCCATGGCCATTGATGCAGATTTCAGATCAGCGGAATGGGCAGAACAGCATAATATTTACCATTCTGTTTCAGAGAATATTCAGGAGATGGATGAAAAATTAGAGCAATTTTTACAGACTTTAGCGTCAAGAAGCAGCGATGCTTTAGCATTAATTAAAAAAGTTTCATGGGAAGGTACAGATCACTTCAATGAGTTGATGCCTGCAAGAATTCATATGAGTGCAAGCCTTATCCTTGAAGATTCTGCAAAGAAAAATATTGAATCTATTAAAGAAAGGTTGAGAGTAAAATAAGCTGCTCTTAGCTGGTAATCCATAACGGGATTTCAATTTACATATGATCCGGAGAAGCATTTGTTTTTCCGGATTTTTTATTTCCTGTTTTTTAAATTACGTTATTGATGGTTTATTTTGTTTAATTATTTGTTTTTGGTAATAAACCCATTGTTTTTGTTTAATGTTTTTATCATTTTAACATAATTTAAATAAATGTTTAATTTTTTTTAAGCTAATTTAACGCTGTTTTGATTTATTTTTTTAATTAATATTAAATAATTGGTTAAAATTATAAATTGATTATATTTAATTTATTTAAATATCTTTTTTATTAACTTTTTATCAATTTTTGTTACATATATTTGCATTCATACTGTTAAAATATGTTAAATATGAAAATGAAGTTAATATTAACTACTGCTGTGCTATTCTTTGTAGGAGGGCACGTGGTGGAAGCCCAAAAGGCTAAACATGATACAATACCTCAGGATACTAAGATTGATGAAATTGTTGTAGTAGCCTATGGAAGCCAGAAAAGAGAAACCATGGTAGGCTCCAATACCGAAGTGAAAGCAAAACAATTTGCAGATCGCCCCATAACAAGTATCGGGCAGGCGCTGGATGGTGCCAGTGCCGGAGTAAAGGTCAGTACCGGGACAGGTCAGCCGGGAAGTTCGCCAAGTATTCAGATCCGTGGAATAGGTTCTTACGGCATTACAACATCTCCTTTATATGTGGTGGATGGTACTATTTATACAGGATCTCTTGCTGCGATTAATCCCAATGATATTGCGTCATTCAATATCCTGAAAGATGCTGCTTCTACCTCTCTCTACGGTTCAGCAGCAGCGAATGGTGTGGTTCTGATTACGACAAAGTCAGGAAGAAAAGGAAAAGATTCTTTTAACTTTAGCATGAGTACCGGAGCGGTAGGAAGATCAATCCCTGAATATGACAGAGTGAATGTATATCAGTATTATCCTTTGATATGGGAAGCCATCAGAAATGGGAGGTTAACAGCACTACCTAATTCAACGGTAGCGGATGCCAATAATTATGCAACAACACAGCTGATTGCAGGTGTGTTGAAAACTAATATTTTTAATGTTCCCAATGATCAATTGGTTGTCAATGGAGTGTTAAATCCCAATGCTCAATTAAAATATACGGATCTGGATTGGCAAAAACCTTTGATGAATACAGGATTCAGACAAAATTATGAATTGAATTACAGTGGAGGAAGCAATACGACCACCTATTTTTCTTCTGTAGGATATACTAATGAAACCGGATATCTTATCAAGTCAGATTTTGAAAGATTTACAGCCAGGTTAAAAGTGGATTCACAGGTTAAAAGCTGGTTAAAGTTGGGAACAAGTATCAGTGGAGTATCTTCCAACGGAAACAATTCTGTAGAAGGTGTAGATAGCAATTCTTCTTATATCAATCCATACAGATGGACAAGAACAATGGGTCCGATCTACAGTCCTTATGCTCATGATCCTAATACATTTGCAACCCTTTATGATAGTGCTGGAAACATAATGTATGATGCCGGAAGCGGCAGAGGTGCGGATGCCGCGGCTGGAAGAAACGTTATTCAGGAAACCCTTTTAAATAAAGATCTTTCCAAGAACTATTATATTATTTCAAGAGCCTATGCTGAGATCAAGGTAGATCCTTATCTTACTTTGTCTACCAATGCCGGGTATGATATCAGAAATAACAGAAGAACTACCTACGGAAATAAAATTATCGGAGATGCTGCTCCCGCAGGTTCAGCAGAAAAATATAGCTTTACTGAACAAACATTCACATGGAACCAGCTCCTGAATTATAAGAGAAAATTTGGAGATCATAATTTTGAATTTCTTTTAGGACATGAAAACTATAAATTCACTTACGAATATCTATATGGATATAAAAAAGGTCAGATCGTAGATGATAATGATGAACTGGTAAACTTTGTAACTCCTTCATCACTTACTTCCCGTTCAGACAACTATAGAAAAGAAGGCGTGTTTTCAAGGTTGAATTATGATTACAAATCAAAATATTTACTTTCTGGATCTATTCGTTGGGATGGCTCATCCAGATTTGCCAAAGATGTAAGATGGGATTCATTCTGGTCTATTGGTGCAGGATGGAGACTGAAAGGAGAAGAGTTCTTAAGCAATTCCAATCTTATCAGTGAATTGAAATTGAGAGGTTCTTACGGTGAAGTAGGAAATGACAGAACAGACAGTTATTATATGTACAAAAGTACTTACACTTTAGGGTATAATAATGCTCAGGAGCCTGGGATTTTATTTGGATTTTTAGCTGATCCTTCGATTACCTGGGAGGCAAACAAACAAACCGATGTGGGTATTGATTTCGGATTTTTAAATAACAGAATTACAGGTTCTGTAGAATACTATAAGAGAGTTACTGAAGATCTGATTTTTCCGGTTCCGCTTCCTGTTTCCGCAGGGGTTCCGGATAATACGATCAGTAGAAATGTAGGAACAATGTATAACCGCGGATTTGAATTCAGTATTAATGCAGATGTTATTAAAACTCAAAACTTCACCTGGAATATTAATGCGAATGCTTCAACTCTTAAAAATCAGGTTACAGAGCTTTCCAATGGCATAACAGAAATTATCAATGGAACCAAGAAAATTTCTGTAGGACACTCAGTGTATGACTACTGGTTAAGACAATGGTATGGTGTAGATCCTGCAGATGGTTCTCCTTTATTTCTTGTTGCTGATACCTATGCTAATACAACAGCTGCAGATATCAGAACAGTAAACGGAACTCAAGTGACAACAAATTTTAATAAAGCAAAGTACGACTATTCCGGGACCGCAATTCCTGATTTATTTGGAAGCTTTGGAACCGCAATTACATACAAGCAATGGTCATTATCTGCCATGTTTACCTATCAGTTAGGAGGGAAAACTTATGATTCCAACTACGCAGCATTAATGTCAAGTTACTCCCAAGGAGGAGCTTTAAGTACAGATATTCTGGACAGATGGACCACTCCGGGGCAGATTACTGATATTCCGGCATTAAATTCTACAACCTATACAAGCTCTAATGCAGCTTCATCAAGATGGTTGGTGAGCTCAGATTTTATTACATTCAGACAGGCTACTTTAAGTTATAGTTTCAACTCGGAAACCTTATCTCAACTTGGAGTATCAGGAGCGAAAATTCTCGTTTCAGGAGAAAATTTATGGAGCAAAACGGCAAGAAAAGGGTTGGAGCCAGCCCAGGCATTTAACGGTACAGCATCAAACAGGTATACCCCGGCAAGAGTTGTAACTATAGGATTTAATGTATCATTTTAAAAATTTAATTATGAAAAATATCGCAAAACAATATATAAAGTGGGCTGTTGTTCTTTCAGTCTTTACAGGAATGGCTTCGTGCCAGAGTGATTATCTGGAGACAGATCCTACTACTGCAGCGTCTGAAGAGGCGGCTTACTCAAGTGCATCCAATCTGATGGCTATTGTTAATGGAATGCATAGAGATATGTATTACAGACAAAATGATAACCAGGGACAAAACGGTCAGGGAGGAATCATGATTATGATGGATGCTTTGGCTGATGACCTTGTTTTCCCATCTACAGGAAATGGGTGGTATGTATCAACGGTGAGATGGCAGGATCAGGTAAATGAGAATGGAGCCAATGATTTTTATCCTTATCAATTTTATTATGCTTTGATCAGAAATGCAAACATGGTTATTGCTAATGGTCCTTCAGTTCCGGCACCCACTACAGCAGATGCTGCCACTATTAAAGCAGCCATTGGCGAAGCATATGCATTCAGAGCTTTTTGTTACTATATGCTGGTGCAGATCTATGGTAAAAGATATGTTCCGAATACCAACAATACACAGCTTGGCGTTCCAATAAGGCTGGTTGCTAATGAAGTTCCTTTAGCAAGAAATACTGTAGAAGAAGTATATACTCAGATTAATAAAGATCTTGATGAAGCAGCTGCCAGACTTGGTAACACAAGGGCAACAAAATCGCATTTCAATGATAAAGTAATTTTAGGACTGAGAGCCAGAGTTTCCTTAACACAAGGTAAATATGCTGCGGCTATTACAGCTGCGCAATCAGCACGGTCGGATTTTCCTCTGATGAATAATTCTACATACCTTTCTGGATTTAATAATCTCTCGGGTAATGGAGAATGGATGTGGGGCGCTACAATTTTAGCAGATCAGGGAGATACATTTTCGAATTTTGGCGCGTATATGTCAAGAAACTTTAACTCTACCAATATTCGTCAGGCTCCTAAAGCGATTAATAGTAAACTATTCCTGTTATTCCCATCTACAGATGTAAGAACTAAAAACTTTGATCCAACCGGAGCACACTCGAACCTTGGATTACCATCCACGTATTCTAAATTCCCATACACAGGACAGAAGTTCCTTGCGGCAAGCCAGGCAGACAGTAGGGTAGATGTTCCTTATATGAGATCTGCAGAAATGTATCTTATAGAAGCAGAAGCGTTGGCAAGATCAGGAAACGAAGCAGGATCGAAAGCTGTTTTTGATGTGTTTGCAAAAAACAGAAACCCTTCTTATACAGGTGCAACAACAACAGGTACTGCCTATATCACGGAAATTATTGACAGCAGAAGACTGGAATTTTGGGGTGAAGGTTTCAGATTCTTAGATCTTAAGAGATTAAATCAAGGGCTGGATAGAACAGGTGCGAATCATCAGTCGATTGTGACCAATAATGTAATGACAGTTGCTAATACAGATTTACGTTGGGAATTCCTGATTCCAAGAGCTGAGATCAATGCCAACCCATTGATTGTTCAGAACCCGTTATAAAACGTACAGATTTTAATATATGATAGAGGGCCTTGCTTATAGCAGGGTTCTCTTTTTATATAGAAGATGAGGTTTTCAATGAAAAATTATTTTCAAAATTGAGAATAAATAATTGGTAGATTAAAAATAAATTATAACTTTGTAATTCAAAGTTCTTTTTATGGATTCAAAAAACTATCACGAAGACTTATCTCATATCCGTTCTATGATGGAACGATCTTCCCGATTTATTTCTTTAAGCGGGTTGTCGGGAGTTGTTGCAGGTTTGACAGCAATTATTGGAGCAATCTATGTATATTTTGTGTTCCAGAGAGAAGGAATCAGTTATTTTGATGGAGAAAGAAATATTCTGGGTCCTGCTTTAGTTAAGGAACTTGTTCTGACGGGAACAGCCATTTTAGTGGTTGCTGTCCTTAGCGGTTACATTTTTACAGCCCATAAAAGTAAAAAGAAAGGTTTGAAGATCTGGGATGCTACGACAAAGCGACTTTTGATTACCTTTGCAGTGCCTTTGGTTGCAGGAGGAATCTTTTGCCTTGCGCTTCTTTATCATCATCTTTTTGTTTTCATTGCTCCGGCCACTTTGATTTTTTATGGACTGGCTTTGGTGGCAGCGGAACGCTATACATTAACGGATGTAAAGTATTTAGGATATCTTGAAATTATTTTAGGACTTATTTCATTATTCGTTTTGGGCTGGGGATTATTATTCTGGGCCATTGGTTTCGGAGTTTTGCATATTGTGTATGGTTTGATCATGCATAAGAAGTATAAATAGTAAAATGAATAAAGTATTCAAGTATTTCATTATAATACTTTGTGCAATTGGAGGTTTATTTTTAGTAGGTTTTATTGCAGTGACTTTAATGATTGGTTATGCTTTTGGAAGTTTTGATAAAAGCTATTCAGTTTCTGAACTGAAAGAAGAATATTCCTTGAGAGAAGTTGAAATTGCAGATTTAATTAAATATTATAATACAATTAAGCCTGAAAACTATTCTGTAGATATTGAATTTAAAAATGATAAAGTATTGAATCGTTTAACGATAACAACTAAAGATTCATCTAAAATTATCTATCAAAACTGGGATGTAAGTTCCGGTGTTTTACAAACAAAAAAAATTAGAGATTTAGTAGGATGGGAAGAAAGTGAAGTTAAAGTTTTAAAAAATAAATTAGATAAGGCCAACTGTATTTCTGTAGAAGATGGAGAGCCTTTAAAAATTGGTTTTAAGCGAAGTGGAATGGGAATGTTTTCTTTTAATATTTTTCAAAAGGCAAATACCAATAGGGGAGAATACAATGATGGATGCCAATATATCTTGGTAAATAGATATTTGGCTCTTCAATATGGAGGAGGGGCAATCGGAAATCAGTGTTTTCCTGATAAGAATTAAGAAATTATGATCAAAATAAATCAACTCAATAAAGAATTTGAAAGCCGTGTAAGACTGGGCATCATGTCCGTTCTTATGGTCAACGACTGGGTTGATTTTTCAGAAATGAAAGCACTGCTTGAAATTACAGACGGAAATCTGGCGAGCCATAGTAATGCACTGGAGAAAGCTGGTTATATTGAAGTTAAAAAAGAATTTGTAGGGAAAAAACCTAAAACTTCTTACCGTGTAACCCAGAATGGTAGACAGGCATTTAACGAGCATTTAGATGCTCTTGAAAAATTATTGGGGCGATAGTCCTATATTTTTTTTGAAAATTAACTTTGAAATACAAAGTGCTTTATAATTTAAATTTAAAAAAATGATCACACACAAACAAAAAACAGTCACAATCTTTGCTCTTCCACTGGTTTTACTGTGTATTCCATTGCTTGGAGGACTATTTTCTAAGGAAATAAACTGGTCAGCTTCAGATTTTCTGATTGCAGGAATCTTACTCTTTGAAACAGCCTTTCTTATCAATCTGGTCAGAAATAAAATCAAAACCCCAAGTCAGAAAGTCCTGTTCTGTATTTTCATATTACTGGCTCTTGTACTGATCTGGTTAGAGTTGGCCGTGGGAATATTCGGAAGTCCGTTTGCAGGAAGCTAAACATTGGGTTGGTTTATTAATCCTAAATAACTATGAAAGATTCAGAAATAATAAATTTAAGTAAAGCTGTGTTTGGAGTTTTTTTCTCATTAGGAACCCTTATTCTCCTGGCAGCACTCATATCCAAAAATAATGAATTTGCTGGTGCTGGGTATCTGCTCATTATTTTCGGGGTACCCCTAAACTTATTATCAGTACTTGGATTCTTAATATATGGTATAGTTTATAGATCAAAATTCAAAGAATGTATGATCGCCATCCTCATTTTGACGATCAATATTCCCATCGCATATATTTATACCATTATAGGTCTTAGTTTTCTCACTCATTAATATCCATAGATATCTATTTTTCAAATCAATACAGTATGAAAAAAATACGCGTTCAGTTTCTGCTTTTTGTGTATGATAAAACACAAAAACTATATAGAAAATACTTTAAAAAGAAAAAAAGACAATGGCAGTTCAACGAAAAACAGCTATTGGAATTTCAGGAAGATTCTTTGGGAAGAAAACTGGGAGAATTTTACCGGAAACATGGTTTTTCGATGATACCCAAAATGGAAAACCATGATGTACACCATCTGATTACCGGCTGTGGAACTAATTTCGAAGATGAAATTGCCATGCAATACCTGCTTCTCGGAAATGGTAAGCTCAATGCCCATCTTTTGGCAGCAATCGTTTTAGGAACAATGATCCTGCCTGAATATGTGAAAATTTATATCAAAGCTTACAAAAAAGGTCAGAACATGAGAGCTTTTCATCATTGGGATTTTGAAGAACTGCTCTGGCAGAATTATGAACATGTGAAAGATTTTATTCAGCAGAAAGAAACCGTAGTTCTTCATTAAACTAATGGCCATGAGAAAAATAAAATTCAGTCCGCTGGGGAAAAGATCATTTATTATTTCTTTTCTGTTGGGAACCCTTTTATTGATTGCATTTTGGTTGATAAGAGCAGAGTTTTTCATTGAGCTTGGCTTTTATTATGTACTTGTAACAGCGGTCATTAATATGTTTATTCTTCTGCATGAGCTGATCATTTATCTTACAGATGTTACTGATCAGAAACCTTCCGGTAATTCCGTACTGCTCTTGCTTGTTAATATCCCGGTTACGGTATTATACCTTTATATAATGGCACAGTTTCCCTGGCTAGAGACAGTTCTCAAAATTTAAATCTTTCAATCCTTTCAATTTTAAATCTTTAAATATTAAATAATTAACCTCATGAAAACACATCATTATATATTTCTTACAGCCATTCTGTTTGTCATTGTATTCTACGATCAGGATGTTGGGCTAAATCTTGGAATTCTGGGAATGATTTACGCTGTATTAACCCTTATCAGAACGCCTGAAAAAAATAAAACCAGAACCCTGTATACTCTTTTTGTAACAAGTATTCTGTCCAGTATAGCATTTGCCTGGTATGGTGATTTTCCATCCTTTATTGCCGTGGCAAGTTCACTGCTTTTGCTGGGATATAAATCGAAGAACAGAAGATTGAAAATTCTCTTTTTAATTCCAGTTTTTATTGTGAATTGCTGTACTTCATTCTGTCGCTTTTTCAGTTTTGATGAATGGCTGCCGAAGAAAAATGTTTCCGGATTGTGGCAGAAGACCTTTGCTTTTATTTTGATTCCGCTGGTACTGGTTTCTGTTTTCTTTGGGATTTATTCTGCCGGAAGTGATCACTTCGCCGCTCTTTTCACAAATTACGAACTTGATCTTAATATTTGGCAGGTATTCTGTTTATCAGTCTTAGGATTCTTTATTGCCTTTAATTACTGGAACTATGCAGTGGAAAAACTCATCTATAAAAATAATCATGTTCTGGACAATGAGTTTAGTAAAGATTCCCGGATTTCCAAGGCCACTTATTCTTTCCTTGACCTGGATGCTGAAAGAACAAGTGGCGTAATATCTTTTGTCTTGCTGAATATTTTACTGATCTTCTTCATTATTACCTATAATTATGAACAGTTTTATGAAGCGGTAAAAACTCCGATTCAGCTTTCCGAAGAAACCCATGAAAGAGTGAATGCTGTAATCATGTCTATCGTGATGGCCATTCTGGTGATTATGTTCTACTTTAAATCCGGATTTAATTTTGATCCAAAAGCAGGTTTATTGAAAATATTAGCTAAACTATGGATTTTCCTCAATGCAATTCTTGTTGTTTCTGCAGCCCTCAAAAACTATGAGTATATTGTTAATTATGCATTTACCTATAAAAGATTGGGCGTATTTGCATTCCTTCTTTTATCACTGATTGGTCTGGCTTTGACTTACATAAAAATTCAGAAGCAAAAAAGAAACATATTCCTTGTCAATACAATGATCTGGTATTTTTATGGAACCGTTTTAGTGTGCAGCTATTTTAATTGGGGAGGCTTTATTACTTCCCAGAATATGAAACGGAAGGACTTTGCGGTCAATTATCATGTAACATCCATTAATTTTAGTGAGAAAGCTCTGCTGGAATATGCGGATGATAAAAATGATCAGAAGCTTAAAAAGAGATTACAGGATAAAATGAAAAGTGAAACCTCCAAAACATTCCTATCAAAGATTATTTATTATCAAACCTTAAAATAAGCAATCATGAAAACCTTTGTTGAATCATCTCGATTTAAAATCAGTGTACTTCTTATATTGATGACCGTATTCTGTTTCAGCCTCTCAGTTTTCAGATATTATATCAGTGATACAAAAGTGTTTTTGTTTCTCAACTGGAATCTTTTTCTTGCGTGGATTCCTTTATTATTAAGTTCTTTTATTATTGCTTTTACTATCAGAAGTAAAATTTCCCTGTTTGCCATTATAATAGTCTGGATACTGTTCTTTCCCAATTCTCCCTACATTCTTACAGACCTTTTTCATCTGAGAGCCAGAAATGCTGTGCCGATCTGGTATGATCTGATTGTCATTCTCTCTTATGCCTGGACGGGATTGATCTGTGGTTTTATGAGTCTTAATGATATTGAAAAACGCCTTTCTGATTATGGCAAAAAAAATATCATCACTGGAGTGATTGTACTCTTTCTTTTCATGAGCAGCTTTGGAGTTTACCTTGGCCGATTTCTGAGATGGAACAGCTGGGATGTACTCAATAATCCTTTTGGTCTCTTCTCCGATATTGTGGTACGCCTGATTTATCCTATGGAATATACCAAAACATGGGGTGTTACAGTTTTAATGGGGATAATGCTCAACTTTATGTACTTTACATTTAAATGGGCAGGAACAAATGATGCAAAAGAATTGCAGCCGGAAAATAAATCATTAAACGGATTGGAACAGTTTTAGCATTTCAATAAGCCCAACAGAATAAATGTTGATCCATTCTTAAATTAATTATTATGAAAAAAAGCTTATTGTTAATTCCTTTGATTATTGTGGCTTGTAAAAAAGAACCTGCCGTAACGAACGTTCCGGATAAAGATTCTACAGTGGTGACAGAAATGCCGGACTCTGTTGTAAAAGCAGATTCTGTAGCATTAAGAAAAAAAGATTCAATTATTAACAATGCTCCGGCCACTAAAGAAGTTTTGCGTAAAGGAGTTATGAGAAGTGAAAAAGAAGGCCAGATCATAAGAACGGCCGATGCAAGTCAGCTTCCTTTCACACTGGGAGAAGAATTTACCAAAGATGATCAGGATTTGATTTTAAAACTGACCCATTATGACCGCCCAACGATCAAAGCGAAAATTTCAACAAAAGACAAAGATTTTAATATTCGTTTCAATCAGATCAGACTTCCTGACGGGAACTATGACGGACCCTTCGGAAGAGAAATTACGTATGAAACTCCCGGAAAAGGTGAAGTATGGCTGATTATCGGGAAAAGTAACATGGCTTCCGGAAATACCAAGGGAAGTTTTACAGTAAGCCTGGAATAAGATCAAATCAATTTGGTACAATTTCTGCAAACTAAACTCCGAAGTTTAAAATTTAAAATTATGAAAAATATAGTTCTAACAGCAATGGCCGCTTCAGCTGTACTCGTAAGTTGCGGAACCGTACAGTCGCTGGTTCAGAATACATTTCCATACACAACGAACGTATTAGTCTCTACGGGAGTTCCGGCAGATAAAGAAGTTTCTTCCACTGCAACAGCTACCAATGTACAGACATGGTTCGGAGGAAATAACAATGCAAAAATTAAAGATGTAAGAATTTCAGATGCAAAAATTTCTGTAGCATCTCCTTCAGGAGGAAATCTAAGTGCTTTCAAAACCGTTAAAATATACGTGTCATCCAACGGAACAGGAGAAAGATTGATTGCTTCCCGTTCTAATATCTCTACCAATTCTTCCAGCTTAAATCTGGATCTGAACGATACAGGATTTTTGGATGAAATTGTAAAAAGTTCAGGATTGACGGTAAGAACAGTATATGAGCTGAAGAATCAAACCTCTTCAGATATGAATATCAAAGTAGCTCTTAATTTCAGCAGCGTTCCCGCAAAATAATTCTATAAAAATTTATCATAAAAAACCCTCTTTCAAAAATGAAAGAGGGTTTGGTGTGAAGTAAAATGTATAAAAATCTATTATTTTAAAGTTTTGTCAATTTCTCAACAACTCTTCTTTGGCCTTCATTGATGTTGATAATATACTGACCCGTTGGCAGCTGGGAAATATCAATTTTTTCATTAGGTAAAACCGAATTTTTGATAACGGTACGCCCCTGAAGATTGATAATCTCAACATCTAATTTTTTATTTTCACTGCTTTGAATAGCTATAGAAGTGCTGGATGGATTAGGATAAATTTTAACCTCTAATGCAGGTAAAGTCTTAATAGGTGCTGCGAAGTTACCCTCCAGTTGAAGGATAGCATTCTTCACATTAGGAAGAGGCCCAATCTTTTGACCAGTCACAGTTCCTCCTTGGGGAATTCCTGTTGAAATTAATAAGTTTTTCATTGCTGAAGGTGTTAAATATTGACCTGTAGTTTGACGATAGAAAGACTGTATCAAAATTGCTGCAGAAGATACTACCGGAGTAGCAGAACTGGTACCGTTGAAATAATTATAGGTTCTGTTGTTATCATTATCATATTTTGCATACGATCCATAACCTGCCGCTATCACGCTGCTTCCCCATCCCTGAACATCCACTCTGTTTCCGTAAGTACTGAAACTTAGCTTTGAATGGGTGGTATTTGGAGATCCCGCTCCTACAATAATCGCCCCGCTGTTTCCTCTCGCAAGATAGGTGGCATAAAACGGATCATCCAGATTCTGATTTCCATTTCCTGCTGCTGCAATGATAATGATTCCCGAATCAGTAGCCGCTTTTGTAAGATCCCATATTACTTTATCATACTCAGCAGGACAATACTGTCCGTCTTTTCCGCCAGTCTGCATTTCATATAAAATGATATCTCCGGCCTGAGATGCATTAATAGATCGGCTTACCGCAGAAGCTCGGTTGTATCCTACAGTGGTCCATTCCATATATCCTTTTATTTCAGAGGCACTGTAAGCAGCACCTGTAAGTCCGATATTATCTTTTATCGAACCTAAAATACTCACTACTGCAGTTCCGTGGTCGCGGTAATTATTATTCGCTAATCCAGCATTCGGTGAATATCCGGGTTCAAGTTGTATAGAGTTTTGATTGGAAAGCATTTCATGAGTTTTGTAAAAACCATATTCCACATCCCTTACACGAATATTCTGTCCTGTTATGCCCCTGGACCATGCGTATTTGGCATTGATTCCCGGGTTGTCATTCAGGTAAGTCTGTAAGCTTTCCAGATCCGGAGTAGCCACAAAGGTATTTACCAAAGGGGGTTCGATAGGCTCAGCACTCATTACGGATACGTATTCTATTTCAGGAAATCTCTCAAGAGTATGGATGATTTTTTCTGAAGCTTCTTTGTTCTGAAGGGGAATATCAGCCTTATAAATTCTTTTCAGCTTTTCTACAGACTCTGTTGAATTTCCAATAGCTTTACTGTTTCTGGCCATCTCATCAAGTTTATTGGCTGTGAAATCCAATTCATACTTAAACGAAATGTGATTTTCTCTTGAAAATCTTTCCAGATCAGCGTTTCTGCTGAAAGCTGTTTTTTCTGAATTAATGCCTTTTGAAAAGCATACATAAATAATTGAATTTTGATCATTCGTCATTTTGGGCTGGTTGTCCTGACCAAAAGACAGCGTAGAACAGAACGCAAATAATGCGAAAAGGTTGATTTTTGTTTTCATACTATTTTGTTAAATGGTTGTAAATCAGTTTTGATTTACATCAAAAATAGTAATAAAATAAAAACAAATCACATTTTTGTGAATTTTTTTTCAATTTTTCGCTTTTCCTTATGTATTGGGGATTCCATCGTTAATGGATGATAAAGCTTACCGATTTTTAATACCCACGAGGGGTAAAACAGTTGAGTTTTATACTTACTAAATCAAAAAAAACGTTTCAGATGAAACGTTTTGGATATGTATTTTATGTATTTGCCTCCTTTGGATTAACTTTTGGTCATCGAATCCATTACAATGGTAACAGGTCCGTCATTGATCAGGGAAACCTTCATGTCCGCTCCGAAGATTCCGCTTTCAGTTTTTAATCCGGATTGGGCCATCTCTTCCTTAAAATAATCAAAAAGAGGGATGGCTTTATCTGGTTTTGCCGCTTTTATGAAAGAAGGACGATTCCCTTTTTTATAATCTGCAATCAATGTAAACTGACTGATGCAAAGGATTTCTCCTGAAATATCCTTCACAGAAAGATTGAGCTTATCATCTTCATCCCCAAAGATTCTTAGGTTTAAAACCTTTTGTACAAGCCAGTCTGCATCTGTTTTTTCATCATTTTCATCCACACCCACCAATAGCATTAATCCCTTTCCGATTTCACCAACAATTTTTCCGTCTACTTTTACGCTGGCTTCAGAAACTCTTTGTATAACGATCTTCATATATTCTAATAATAAACATTTAAAGTTTTGCTTGGGGCATCGTAGCTGTAAGGATAAGTTTTAGGAGGAAGAGATGTTTTAGCTCCCGACTCCGGCTGTCCCGTACTTAAGATCCATCTTGTATTATCCTGAGGACATATAATGGCAATATTGTCTTTTACCTCAAGAGTCGTGTTGTTATCAGGGCATATATGAGGAGCATTCCTGTCATACACTTTAAAGCCGTTGGCTGTTCGGACGATAATAAGTCCTCTGGTTCCGGACTGTTGTTCGTTCACATAAATCCAGCCGTTGATGTTGTTTAAAGCATAGTAAGCAGGCAGATTTAGGTTAAGTGATACATTAATAGGAACATTGGGAAAGCAGCTCACAGTATCTTCTCTACTTCCACATGAGTTTATAGTTAAATTACTGATAATCAATAAAATGAAAATAGATAAGATTGAAAAAGTTTTTTTCATTTCAATTTAAATTTTTATATATTTGTAGAAATTAAACGATTACAACACGAAAACATTGTCCGGCAAATGTCGGATTATTTTTTTATACTAAAACTAAATTTTGAAAATTATGGCAAGCTATGTAACTAAGGAGGGCCTAGAGAAAATGAAAGCTGAGCTGGAACAGTTGGAAACTGTGGAGAGACCAAAAATTACTCAGCAGATCGCAGAAGCAAGAGATAAAGGAGATTTATCGGAAAATGCAGAATACGATGCGGCTAAAGAGGCTCAGGGGATGCTGGAAATGAGAATTTCTAAGCTTAAAGATGTTATCTCTACTTCTAAAATTATAGACGAAAGCCAATTAGATACTTCAAAAGTTTCAATCTTAACGACAGTGAAACTTAAAAATAATGCTACCAAGCAAGAGCAGGTATTTACATTGGTACCGGATAATGAAAGCGACCTGAAGACAGGAAGAATTTCTGTGAACACTCCTATCGCAAAAGGTCTGTTAGGAAAAGCTATTGGCGAAATTGCTGAAATTACTTTACCTAACGGAAACAAACTGTCTTTTGAAGTATTAGATATCTCTTTATAGTCTGATACCCTTTCTATTTCTAAACTTCTAAATACCAACCCAAACTTCTGATAAAATGAGCACTATATTCACAAAAATCATCAATGGCGAAATTCCCTCTTATAAGATTGCAGAAAATGAAGACTTTATTGCATTCTTAGACGCAATGCCTTTGGTGAAGGGACATACTTTAGTAGTACCTAAAAAAGAAGTGGATTTGATTTTTGATCTTGAAAGTGAAGAATACAAAAACCTTTGGGGATTTGCCCAAGAGGTAGCCAAGAAGATCAAAACTGCAATTCCATGTGTAAGAGTAGGAGTAGCGGTGGTAGGACTTGAAGTTCCTCATGCACACATTCATCTGATTCCTTTAAACAAGATGGAAGACATGAATTTCAGAAATGAAAGATTAAAATTAACGAACGAAGAATATACAGAGATTCAAAACTCAATTATTAATTCTTAACAAATCAGAAAATCGTAAAAAAGTAATTTTTTACGATTTTCTTTAACATATACATATATATTATATCATATGAACTCAAACCAATGTTCTTTCTGTGGCAGAAAAAGAAATGAAGTACAGATGCTGATTTCTGGCCAGAATGGTTTTATTTGTGAAAATTGTATAGAGCAGGCACATGCTATCGTAAAAGACGGTGCATCAAAAGCAGGGTATTCACCTGCAGACAGCATGGAGGAGCTTAAAAAACCAAAAGAGATCAAAGAATTCCTGGATCAGTATGTGATTGGTCAGGATCAAGCGAAAAAACAGCTTTCCATTGCTGTATATAACCACTATAAAAGATTGCTTCACGCTCAGGATGAAAACAGAGAAGTAGAGCTTGAAAAGTCGAACATTATCATGATAGGGGAGACAGGAACAGGTAAAACTCTTTTGGCAAAAACAATTGCCAGAGAACTTAATGTTCCTTTCTGTATTGTGGATGCTACTATTTTAACAGAAGCAGGATATGTAGGAGAAGATGTTGAAAGTATTCTTTCAAGACTTCTGATGGTAGCCGATTATGATGTGGAAAAAGCTGAAAAAGGAATTGTTTTCATCGATGAAATTGATAAGATTGCCAGAAAATCAGATAATCCAAGCATCACAAGAGACGTTTCAGGAGAAGGAGTACAGCAAGGATTATTAAAACTGCTGGAAGGAAGTATCGTAAATGTTCCGCCACAAGGAGGAAGAAAACATCCGGATCAGAAATATATCCAGGTCAATACCCAGAACATCCTGTTTATTGCAGGAGGAGCTTTTGACGGGATCAAAGAGATCATCGAAAGAAGAATGAACAAGCAGGCAATCGGTTTCAGCTCTGAAAAAATTAATAAAACTGGCGAAGACGAATATATATTAACAAATATTAATGCAATTGATCTTCGTACTTTCGGATTAATTCCGGAACTTTTAGGAAGATTTCCAATCATCACTTACCTTGATAAACTCACGAAAGAGACGTTGGTAAGAATCATGAAGGAGCCTAAAAATTCTATTGTGAATCAATTTGTGGAACTTTTTAAAATGGATGGCACAAATTTGGTAATCACAGACGGAGCAATTGAAAAAATCGTAGAGGAAACTATTGAAAAAGGATTAGGGGCAAGAGGGCTTAGAGGAACCACCGAAAAAGTTCTAGAAGACTATATGTTTTCAATAGGAGAGGAGAAAGAGATCGTCTTAACCGAAGATAATGTTTTGATTAATAGATAAAATATTTTTTTTTTAAGAAAAATAATAATACCTTTGCGGGTGAAGATTGTATTAACACACAAATAATTTATACAATGAGAAAAAGTTTATTTGCTATAGGTCTTTTAGCAATTAGTTATTCTGTTCAGGCGCAGATACTATGTCATGTTGACACTAATGCTAATATGTATGTGAGCGAAGGCACCCTAGTTTATAGTGGTGGAGGTGTACAAACAAAAGGTAATGGCCTTTTGGACGTACATGGAAATATCATGGTTGTAGGATCTGGTACTGATCTCTTAAAAACAATTGATGCCGGTGGTGCTGATAAGACTGACGGTGGAAATATCATCTTAAGACTTAATACCCCTGCTTCTTTTGCTACTTCCACGTATGGCCAGTTGTACATCGATGGACTATCCCAGTCCAACATTACAGGTATTGTAACCAAAGAATACCGAACTACAAGTAATGGTAGTGGTAATTATTTCCAGCAAGTCGCTTTACCTTTCTTTGGTAAAGCATTAAGCTCATTATCTACTGAAGTTGGTAAGACTTTCAATACGGGTAGATATAGTAATCCAATTCTAAAGTGGGATAATGGTAACGCAGTTTCTGCGCATTTTACAAATTTAGCATCTACTACTGCTGATGGTTCAGGGTACTATATGCTGAAAGTTTCCAATAATGACTGGAATCCAAGTACACCTTCAGGTGCAGCAACAGTTTTCAATATTAATGGAAAACCATATGCTCCTTTAGCTGGAACCGCATCATTACAGAATGCAGGAAAATCTAATTTAGGAGCTTCCAATGTAGTATTCGGAAATGGTGGTAATGCTGTGAACTCTTACAACGAAAAGTATAACACGTATCTTGATGATAGTTTTGAGTTTACTACAACCCCATGGGCTGGAACATTCGGTCAAAACTTCTACCAATTTGGAAATCCTTTCCTTACCAATTTAGATTTATCTAATATCGGATATACTGAAAGTGTTACCGGATCAGACGGAAATGCAGTGAAAAATATCTGGGGTATTGAATATAACCCAGGTACAATTGTTACACTTCCTGGAGGTTCTACTTACGCTACAGGTGCTCAGGTTGTTACTTACGTGACTACAGGTGACGGAGTTGCTCCGGCAGTAGGAGACGTAAACTTAGATAAAATGGTGATCAAACCTATGCAGTCGTTTAAAATAAAGTTAAGAGATAATTCAGCTCAGACTTTAGACTTTAATACACTGAGAAGATTCAAATCAACAGCAAGAACAGCAGGTACTCCTAACGGTGTAAATGCAGCTAGAATGGCTGGTAAAAATACAGCCAATACTGTAAAACAGCTTGGAGTAATTGGTCTTGATGCTAGTGGTAACGAGATCTCCAGAACGTATTATGTGGTTTCACCATCATTTACTACAGGACACCAGGTTTCTACAGCTACAACGGTTCAGGCTTCAGCCGGTACCAGAATTATTGGTACTTACGAAGAAGCATTAAATGGTGGGTATGATAATAATTATACTAACTATTGGTTATATATAAACGAAGCTAATGAGAGTAACTTCAAAGGTAAAAATGTTAAGTTAGTTAACTATAAACTTGATCAGGTTAAATCTTATAAATTCGAGATCAGAGAAAATGCAGAACTTATTCCTGCTGGTGCACACCAGTTATCTTCAGGAATTGGTTTCTATTATAAAGCAGAAAATGGAAATTTAGTACAGGCTAAACAAGGAGATGTTGTTCCTGTAACGAATGAGGAAGCTAATTTGTATTACGGTGAACCAAGTAACATTACTTTAGGTATAGATAAAACAGCGGTGGCTGCTTCTAGAACACTGGTAGTGTACGATCCATCCGTTACAAATTACATCGTTAGATTCGATCCAAAATGGAAAAAAGCGGACATTCAAGTTTATGATATGAGCGGTAAACTGGTAATCTCTAAAAAAGCGGTTGATGCATCCAGAGATTTTGTAATCGAGCTTGATGGCTCAGTTAGAAATTCATATGTTGTAAAAATCGTTTCTGATAAGGGAGAAACTGTTAACACTAAAATCTTAAAATAAACCACATGAAAACTATTAATAAACTAGTCTTGGCCTTTTTCCTATTTGCTATATCGTTAGCAAATGCCGCTCCGCCACAACCCGCAATCCCAGGAGGAGGAGGAAATGGAGGAAATGGTACCGGGTCGCCTGCCTCACCCATTGATATGTATGTATATGTACTTGGTATTGTAGCAATAGGATTTATTGTTTACTTTACAAAAAAGTACAAGAGCGTAAAAGCATAAAATTTATCTGAATATCTGTAATTTGGAATAATTCATATATTTATGAGTGACTCAATTATATACAGTATGATCCTATTCAGTTTATAGCTCGTTTTGTAAGTTAGAAAAAGTTTATATAACATTTCAAAAGAGCAATATAATAAAATAATTATAGGAGCATCTGTATATGTGGGTACAGCAATTATTTATTACCGTTTTATAAGAGATTACGGATATTCAGATTTTCATACCAATTCTTTTCTGAAAAATATTGATTTTTATCTATATTTTAAAAAACACAAAATTTAATGAAAAAAAATTTAATGGCAGTGGCATTATTATGTTCTGTTGCTGCATATTCCCAAAGTGGATTAGTAGGTATAAATACCAATACACCCTCTACAACTTTTGATGTAAACGGCGGAACAAGAGTCCGAATATTAGTAGATGCTACTTCAAATACATCCTATACAAGGGAGGTTGTAGCTGATGCTAACGGAAATTTAGGATATACTAATAGAATTGCCAAGGTGAACCCTCCAAATATGGTTCTATCCAATTATATCGTAACAGATGCTCCCGTTATTGTTGCAACTGGGGTTAGTCTGACTGAATTTACTCCTGTTATAACCTCATTTTCTTCAGCTAGTGCTGATGTTGGGCTTCCAACATACTCTTTTTTTGATTCCGGTGGAAACATTGCTCTTGATTTGTTAACCCCTGCCAATCCAACGGGGTATAACATGACAATCAAATTTATACGGAATAATTAAGATTATCGCAATAGACCTTAAAGGTATTTTTTGTGAAAATAATTTTTAATTGAATGTAAATATCTCCAGTTTTATTTAAACGGATTTATTATAAGTCTAGTCGAAGATATTTTTAGAAATCACTCTTTGATATGCTTATTATTGTAAATATTTAGAAAATTTTATTAAAATAATATTAAACTCTCTGATTAGTCAAGGAGTTTTTTTATTTTTACTCTATGAAAAAGATTTACACGCTATCTGCGGTTTTAACTGCATTTGCTTTGCAGGCTCAATTTACTGTTACCATTCAGGCTCCGACAGATTTTAAAGATCAGGATGCCATTTTATATACATTAAACGGATCAAAAGATATTATTGTTACCAAAGAACAAAGTAAGAATAGTACATGGACTTTTAAATACCCAAGCAATTATATGGGGATGATGAAAGTTTATTTCCCGGGTTCTAACAACACCGTGAGTTTTATTTCTGAAAATAAGAATGTTAATTTTAAACTGGATATTCAGAATAATAAAGTCAAAGATGTTATTTATCTGGATGAGGCAAATAATCTGATGAGTAAACAGCAGGAAGGCTCACAAAAGAAAGAGCTTATTTTGCCGGCTTTAGCACAGATCAAAGAATATTACAAAGACAATACGGATTTTGGAAAAGCTCTGAAAACAGAAATTGACAGACTTTCCGGAGGTTCAAGTTCTATTGATGCTGGCCAACATCCATTTATAGCTTATTATAATACGAATTACAGCAAGTTTCTTTCCAACTCACCTGATTCTGTTAAAAAAGTAGACCAGGAAGAAATAGTAAACTTTCTGGACAAATCCGGAGATATGCTTGAAAGCTCATCTTTATTGAGACCCGTATTGGTAGCTTATCTGAATTCAGGAGGAAATACCAATGTGGCGGCTTCTGTGGATAAATTATTAGACCGTTTAAAAGTAGAGACTCCAAGAGGGCAGACGGTATTATCAGAATTGATTGATATTTTCGATGTATATCAAATGGAAGAATACAAGAGCAAATATCTGTCTCTTGCCAAAAATCTTAAATGCACCATCACTGATAGACTTGCTTCTACATTAAAATCAAATGCGAACATTGAAATGGGAGCTGTTTTTCCTAATTATAAGTTCCAGTCGCCGGTTAACACCACTGCGAAATCATTACACGATATAAAGGCTGATAAGAAGGTAGTTGTATTCTGGTCATCCACATGCTCACACTGTGAAAGTGAACTTCCAAAACTGTTGGAAAAATATAATGATCTTAAATCAAAAAATATTCAGATTGTAGGGCTGTCTTTAGATGTGGATAAGAATTCATATACTAAAAAAATTGCTGCATTTCCTTGGGTGAATGATTCAGAATTGAGAGGTTGGAACAGCAGTTACACTGATTTGTATAATATTCATGCAACTCCGACGTATTTTATTTTAGATGCTAACAATAAGATAATCAGTAAACCAGATCATGTTGGAGATGTTTTGGAATATTTTAAGGTAAAATAATTTTGGAGGTAAAGAAATATTTTCTATATTTGCACCACCAAAACGGCGAGGTAGCTCAGTTGGTTAGAGCGCAGGATTCATAACCCTGAGGTCACGGGTTCAATTCCCGTCTTCGCTACAAAAAACCGCAATCATTGATTTAATGATTGCGGTTTTTACTTTTAAAAGATTCATAACTTCACCTTCGAATTCTTTCAAAAGATTTTTCTTTGTAAGGATTTTTGTCTTTCTATAAAACATTCAGGGAAAATAATGATACTGCTTCAAATTGATTACCGTATTTATCAGGGTTTTCTTTTTTAATCAGAGTCATGGCTTTAAAGCTTTCGTATTCGTCTTATTGTTGCCCTTTTTTGAAAGATCTTATTTTTTATACCCAAACCCTTTACTTAGTTAAATAGTGCTTATAATCTCCTGTTTTAAACGAAGAAATAGGATAGGGGTTTTCTGTAACCCATTACCAGTGTTGTAATTTTAAAATATACGATAAAAATAAAACCCGTCTTACAATCTGTAAAGCGGGTTTTTATTTTTTGTTCAGGTGGTTTTATCATACCTGATATCCCAATAGCTTTCTGATCTGATAAAAGAATCTTTCAATCAGTCGCAGATCCTGTGTTACAATCTCTGCACTTCCTCTAAGCTCTTTATCGAAGGTAAGCGTTTTGTTGTAGCTTGTTTTTAATCCTTTTGGTAAAATCACATCTACATAATAATTTCCTTTTTCATCAGGAATCAGAGATATGTTCTGCACCTTTCCTTCGATGATACCATATTCCTGGAATCGGTAGTTGTCTAGTTTTATTAATACTTTCTCACCTGGGGTAATTTTTCCTGAGTTCGTTGTAGGAACAGACATTCTGCCCACTAACTGTTCTTTATTTTTAGGAAGAATAGAAATGATGGGTTCACCTACTTTTACAAACTGATTCTCGCCAAAAAACTGTTGGAAACTGGCAACGCCGTCAGTGGATGAAATCACAAGATAGTTCAGCTCCCATTGTTTTAACGATTTTCGCAGCTGTTCAAGAAGCTGTAAGGTTTGTGAAGAATAGGTAATTCTATCTTTTTCTGTATTAATAGCAGTTCCGCTTTTGGTTTTATTCAGATTGGAAACTCCTTCATCCATTTGTGATATGGAGATTTTAATATTCTCAAGGTTTTGCTGGGCCTGAAGATATTTGATCTTCTCGTTTTCAAGTTCCATCGCTGAGATCACTCCTTGGTTGAATAGTTCCTGTGATCTGCTGAAGTTTTTCTTAGTCAGATCATATTTTATGGACTCCAGGTTTTTCTGCTGTTTTAACGTTGCAATTCTTATTTTATATTCAGAAATACTCTGATTGGCAGCAAGGTTTTCAGGAGCATAAGGTTGGAGTCTGGTAAAAAGTGCTTCATCCTGAAATGCTTTCGCAAAGCTGTTATATTCCCCTTGTAATTCTCCCAGTTTGAATCTAGATGCCTGAGCAATAGGGAAGGTATATAATTTATCAGGTGTAATGGAGTCTACCAGGTTTTTCAATTCTAAAATATCCTTGTAGTTCGCAGTTGACTGCATCACCATCAGAACATCATTCTTTTTAACTTCCTGATGATCTTTTATGAATATTTTTTCAATTTTGGAACTGGTTCTCGCTTCTATTTTCTCCGGCGGATTCTGAGAAGTTACAATAATAGGTGCCGGTACGAATTCCGGATATTTGATGATGTAGCTCATTAAGAGAATAAGCAGGAGGATAATAAATATAAGGGTATTTCCCCAGCGGATCATCCAATGTGGCGGCTGGGTAAGAATATCCTGTACGCTCTCAGAGCGGAGTTCTATATTGTCTAAAACGTCTTCTTTCATTGTTCTGAGGTAAAATTTCCCACTATTTTAAAGGGGGAATATAATTTAAATAATTGGCAGAATCCATCACCCTATGTTGGTGGAGGAATCTCTGCCGGATATCAAAATGTTTTTATATATAAGCTTTTCGGATTCTATTATGACTTAACTTCCTAGTTCAAGCTGGTTTCTTACAAGTCTGTAATATTCGCCTCTTAAATCTACCAATTCAGCATGGCTTCCTTCTTCTACCACCTTTCCCTGATCCAGTACAATGATTTTATCTGCATGTCTTACTGTGGAAAGTCTGTGGGCAATAACAACAGCTGTCTTGCCTTTGAAGAACTGCTCAAGATTTTCCATAATCACTTTCTCGTTATTGGCATCCAGTGCAGATGTAGCTTCATCAAATAAAATATATTCCGGAGCTTTATAAACGGCTCTGGCGATAAATAGTCTCTGCTTCTGACCACCACTGACTCCAACTCCCTCATTTCCGATTTTCGTGTTATAACTTAACGGAAGACTTTCTATAAATTCTTTGATATTGGCAATGTCTACAGCACGTCTCAGCTTTTGTTTGTCAATATGATCCTCGCCAACAGCAATGTTATTGGCAATGGTATCATTGAATACGTAACCTTCCTGCATTACCACTCCGCAATGATCTCTCCAATACCTGGGAGAAATATTTTTCATATTGGTATTCCCGATTTTGATCTCACCTTTATCCGGATCATAAAACTTCATCAACAGTTTCAGCAGTGTTGTTTTTCCGCTTCCGCTGGCTCCTACAATAGCTGTTGTCTGCTGATATGGAATGGTAAGGCTTAAGTTTTCAAAAACCGGAACATCAGACCCAATATATCTGAATGACATATCTCTGATCTCGATATCTTTTTTAGGAAGATCTGTAACATAATGCTCATTTTTATCTTCTTCGTCATCTTTATCGTGAATTTCTCCTAGTCTTTCAAGGGAAATTTTAGCATCCTGAGTCTGCTTGATAAAATCGATAAGCTGTAGAAGCGGGCTGTTTAGCTGCCCAATGATGTACTGAACAGAAAGCATCATCCCTAACGTAAGATTTCCACTTAAAACGAGTTTTGCAGAAAGGAAACTCACCAGAATATCTTTCATCTGATTGATAAAGTTACCTCCAACAGATTGCCATTGCTCTAATGAAAGTGATTTTATTCGGATTTTAAACAGTTTTACCTGAAGAAATTCCCAGTCCCATCTTTTTTGTTTCTCAGCATTATGCATTTTAATTTCCTGCATACCGTTGATAAGCTCGATTACTTTACTCTGTTCCTGAGATACCTGAGAGAATCTCTTATAGTCAAGTTCTTTTCTCTTTTTCAGGAAGAAAGTGATCCAGCCAACATATAATACAGCTCCTACAAGATAAACAATGAAAAGCCTGTAATCATAAAATAATAATACAATACTGAAGATAATAAGATTGACCAATGAGAATAATGTATTCAGTGAAGAACTTGTTAAAAGCTGTTCAATTCTGTGGTGGTCATTAATCCTCTGCATAATATCTCCGGTCATTCTTGTATCGAAGAAACTAATAGGAAGCTTCATTAATTTGATAAAGAAATCGGAGATGATTGATATATTAATTCTTGCTGAAAGATGGAGAAGGATCCAGCTTCTGATAGTTTCAATTCCCATTCTTCCCAGGAAGAGCATAATCTGTGCAAGTAACACCACATAGATAAAATTAATATCCTGGTTCTGTATCCCGACGTCTACAATACTCTGGGTAAGAAAGGGGAATATCAGAGAAAGTAAACTTCCTCCTAAAAGCCCTATGGCTAGCTGTACAACAAGTGTTTTATACTTAAGAAGATATTTGGAAAGGAATGTAAAGCTTGCCTTACTTTCTTCAGCATCAAATTCTGTCTGAAAGAATGCCGGGGTAGTTTCAAGAATCAGGACAATTCCTTCTTCTGTATTTTCGTTGGCATTTTCTCCAATCCAGGACTTGATGAATTCTTCCCTGGTATAAGTGATCAATCCATAACTAGGATCTGAAATATATACTTTATCGTTTTTGTCAATTTTGTATACCACCACAAAATGGTTTTTATTCCAGTGTGCTATACAAGGGAAAGAAACCTCTTCTGTGAGGGTGTTGAAATCAATCTGGACACCCATTGAGCGGAATCCAAGGTTTTCTGCGGCATCACTCAGTCCAAGAAGGCTGCTTCCTTCACGTGTTGTTTCGGAAAGGTTACGAATTTGTTGCAGGGATATACTTTTACCATAATACTTACTTACGATCCTGAGACACGTAGGGCCGCAGTCTTTGGTATCTGGTTGCTTATAAAAAGGAAACTTTTTTTTCAAAACTACTACTCATTATAAAATGCCGTCAATGAATGACGACATTTTTACTTTAATTCAATTATAATTCAATGAAATGGTAAACGGGAAATCGTCCCATTGGTCACCGTTTTCTACTCTTTTACATCTTTTCAGATGGTTATTTTGTTTTTCCTAAGATAGTGAAATTTTTAAATGGATGAGATTTATTTATTATATCTCATCATCCTCTATTAATTCATCAATAAAGAATAAAATATCTTCACGATCATATTTGTCAGGGAACTGATATCCGTTGATGATAAAGATCGGCGTAAAGTTTAATCCTGCATTACTGTTTTCATTAGTCATCTCCACCATTGGGTCAAGGTTTTCTGATGTTACAGTTCCTCCGGAAAGAGCATTGATTTTGCTTTCATCCTTAGTTTCGAACCATTCTTCTACCGCATGTAAGAATTCTTTTTCGGGTTTATTATGGTAAATATGAGTTAAGTCTGAAAGAAGCTGTGTGTATTTTTCAGGAGCTCTGTCCGGGGTGTAATTAAATCTCATCTGCAAAGAAAGAGTATCCGGATATTTCTCCAAAAGACCTTCTATCAGTTTATGAGCATCTTTACAGAAACCACAATATGGATTGGAAACGATAGAGATACGAAGTTTAGCATCTCTTTTTCCAACAGCAAAAGTTTCAGTATCCTGAAATTCTATTTTTGGATTCTGTTCCATCTGGTTTTTGAACAGCTCATAATTTCTTTTGAATCTAAGGTTTTTTGCATTCGATTTTTGAAGGGTTTCCTTTTGCTCAAGAAGAGTGTTAAAATAGATCACTGCAGAGAATACAAGAGCCCACAGAATGACAGTCAATAAAAGCGTTCCCACACTGAATGACAGATTCTCGAAAAATAAGCTGCTTATTACAATTTGTCCTGCCAGGATTGAAATAATTAAAAGACATACTCTACAGAATGTTTTTTCTACAAATGCCTGGATGTATAGAGAGTATCCGATGGCAAGTACAGAAACGAATGTAAATCCTTTTACGATATAAGCTGTGGCAGGTAAGAACAGACCTAATACGGCAAGTCCTGCAAAATAGATAAGAGAAAAATCTGCAAATTTTAACCCTAAAATACTTGTTTTATCCTGCTTGATAATTTTATCACATGAGTTGGCTGTCTGGCTTGCAGCAGCCCCACCGCCTCCGCATATACTTCCGATGACAGTAGAGGTATTTCCGAATTTCTGGTTGAAAATTTCAAGAGAAATATAAACGCCTGCTAATGAAAGAACATTAAAGAGAGCTTCATAAATGGTTTGGCTCATAAAAGAATAAGCAAGAACAGCAGCAAAAATGATGTAAAGAACCGGTTTGAAATTAAAGGTCAGTTTGCTTTCTGCATTTTCAGTTTTTTCAAAAAGGAGTACGAAATCTGTTGATTTAGTATAAAGTTCTTCTTTACCTAAGGTCTTTGCTTTTTCTGAATATACTGAATAATTACTTCCTGATTTCTTTACCAGAGAAAATGAATTCTCAACAATGGCAATAAATTCTTCCGGAAGTTCATCCCAATATTCTTTGTCAAGTTCGTAAGCATCATTTTTTACTCCCATAAAGTTCAGTGTATCACTGAATGCCAGTGCAGATGGGTAATTGGGATGGGAGTTGAACTGAAAAATAAATTCCTGTTTATCGAGTTTTAGATGGTTAATTAGTTTGTCAAAAATCATATTAATATTTTTATCTAAAATACACAGATGTTTTAAATATACAAAAAAAATTCTCCTTTATTAGTGAGATATAAATGGGTATTGATAGATTTTATTTGATCCTCAGTATTTTATTCTATAGAATTGTAAGCTAAAAACCCGTTTTACAACACAATATTGTACTTCTAAAAAAGGCATGGATCTCTTGTTTAGAAATCAATTGATCTGTATTATTCGGCGTTTTGCTATCCATAGCAGGTTTTCTTTTAAGAGAAATAAGGGATATTCTTACAGGCTGTATTTTGAAATTTTCAGGATGAAGTTGAAATGAAACTTTATCTATGTGAGTGAAATGCTCTTTTATTTAGGTAAAAACAGAATTAATAATAACTTCAAAAATGATTCAGATATTTCGCAATTTTTGAGGTGAAAATTTTAGAAATATCACATCAAATACTATAGATAACTCCAATTTTTAAAATAGCAAAAACAGGATAGAAATGGAATGTTTTTTATCTAAGTAAATGTTTTATTTTTTGAATTTTTCGTAGCTTATATGGATTTAAACCTTGCTTTGGACATTGGATGTCGTTGTTTTGTGTGATTTGTGACAAGATGAAATGAACTCAAAAAAACTTAAAAAATCATAAAGTTTTCATAAAGTTTTAAAAAAGGATGGAAATGTTTTTGTATTTATAAAATATGTCGTACTTTTACATCGCCTTGAATGAGGGAACAAGTCAAGGTAATAAATTTTTTTTCATCATTTGTGTTTTTAGAATCGTATCGCCTGATACGATTCTTTTTTTATATTTTCTCATAATTCAGGAGAAGATCTATAAAGTAAGAATACGTTACTGAACCTTCCTGCTGATTACTTTTCAGAAACAGGTTATTGGTGAATCCAAAGAAATCATCCAGCCAACCCTGGTGACGGAAAATGAAGCTTTTTTCATAAGCACGATCCCTTTTCATTGCTGGAGAATAATGATGGAGAACATTCTTTACAAATTCAGGATCTTCCTCTGCAATGAATCTCAAAAGACTTTTTAAAGTGAATAATTCTGTACTGTATTTTAACTCCGGATTACCGGAATGAATCCCTATCAAATATCCCACAAAATTAGCCTCCTGCTCTCTTGCGAAGCCCAGTTGATGAGAACTTTCGTGGGCAGTTGTGAAGGGAATAAAAGTATGAGGTAATTCAGAGTTATACTGAGCTTCTGCGGTAAAGGGATTGTAGTATCCGAGAATACCTGTAAAATTCATTACATTCTTGAATAAACTGGGTTTGATATCCAGTATCTGAGGAGCTCTTTTATCCGAAATATAAGAAGGTAATTTTGTCTGCTGATTCAGGATTTCCTTTTGTATAGAAGTTAGGTCAGTGATGATAAAAATGCCCTTATTGTCCTCATGAACAGACTGTCGGGTTTGCCTGCATTTTTCAAGATAGATAAGAGCCAGTTTTTTTGCCTTATTCACATTGGGTTCTTCCTGGCTTGAAAGTTTTTGAATAATAGGAGTCTGGAAATACAACATCCCCCAAAATACCTGATAAATGAAATAAAACACATTCATGATGATCAGTATCTTTATCATCGAATTATTTCTTCGTTGCTTTTTGAATAAAGTGATGAGATAATATAAAAGAAAAGCTGCCAGAATAATATAAATCAAATCTCCAACAGAAAACGGAGCCCAGCTGAACAGCAACTGGTGAGCTCTTTTCTGAAATTCAAAAAAGTTTTCAAAAAAAGAAATCATCACTTTGGATTTTGAGAATCCATAGAACAAAAGAAATTGGGCAAGTAATATACCTGCCCAAAATCTCTTTTTCTTATATATTTTTGTCGTTATATTAATGACCATTACCTTTAGATACTTTATCCAGATCAATGCCCTGAGCCTTCAGAATTCCACTTACACGGATTGCATAGAATGCAAGATAAGCAAAACAAACAACCCCTACGATATAACTGAAATGAATATTCGTAAGATCGGCAATATATCCTTGTATAAAACTTACAATACCTCCACCCATAATCATCATAATAAGATATCCTGAACCTTGATTGGTGTGTTTTCCAAGTCCGTTAATCGCCAATGCGAAAATACATGGCCATAGAGTAGAGCAGAAAAGACCTACACTGGTGAATGCATATACAGATACCATTCCTGTTGTGAACATTCCTATTAGTAAAGCTGTGATCCCTGCTAAAGAGAAGATAAGAAGCATTCTTGCCGGATTTCCTTTACTTAAAATATCACAGATAATCATTGCAATAATGATAAATCCATATACATAGAACGGAGAAAGATCATGATGAGCAAGTGCATTTACAAATAAAAATACTCCAAATGCAAGATAAGGCGCTAAGAATCTTAAGACCTTTTTGAATCCTGCGTTTACATCAAATGCTTCTACAGCACCTGTCCAACGGCCAATCATTAATGATGCCCAGTATAGAGAGATATAGGGAGCGACATCTTTTGTTTCAAATCCTAGATTTTTTTCCATATAGGCAGGAAGGTTACTTGCCGTAGAAACTTCTACTCCTACATATACGAAGATTGCGATCATTCCCATTACCAATTGAGGGTACTGGAATGCTGATTTTCTGTGCTCTCCCGGAGTTGTGTCATCTGTATCCTCAGTGTTAGTAGGAGTTACAGCAGGAAGAGAAGAAAATTTAAGCATTAAAGCTACAAGCGCAAAGGCTGCTCCCAATATCAAGTAAGGTATTTTTACACTTTCTATACTTGCTTCTGTATTGGCAGCACTTGCAGAACCAAAAATGGCAAATGCCACGATAAGCGGCCCGATGGTTGTTCCTAGGTTGTTGATTCCCCCGGCCATCGTTAACCTCTGAGATCCTGTTTCTGTAGGACCTACCTCAATCGCAAGCGGATTGGCAACAATCTGTTGAAGAGAGAATCCTAAACCTACAATAAATAATCCGGAGATCATTAAAGGGAAAGAATGCATATTGGCGGCAGGGTAGAACAGTAAGGTTCCCAATGCGGAAATCAAAAGTCCTACAATAAGGCCGTTTTTATACCCGATTTTGTTGATCAAATCCTGTTTCAGACTCTTTGATACAATCATATAAATTAAAGAACCTACAGTATACGCTACATAAAAGCATATCTGCACCAGCATACTTTCAGTTTGAGATAGATTGAAGGCTTTTTGAAAAACGGGGATCAGAATATCATTACTGGCTGCTACAAATCCCCAAAAGAAGAATACAGTAACCAACGGAATGAATTGTGCCCAATTGGTTTGTTTAGAATAATTTGACATATTTATTATAGATTTCACAAACAAATATAACTATTTCCTTTCAACGGAATACCTGATTAAGGTTTTTTTTATTGTCTCATAAGCCTCTGCCTTTAAGTCTTTTGGCGAATCTGTGGGCTCAATGATTCCATTGAAATACACCTTTACTCTTCCAGGATAGCCTTTTGAGTTTTCAAACGGGAACATTTCCTTGAGTCCCACAAAGGTATAAACAGCTATAGGAGATTGATGTTTTGAAGACAGCATGAAGGCACCGTCCTTAAAATCATCGAGGATAACAGAAGTGTCGTCAGGTACACCGCCTTCAGGAAAAATAGCAATACTGTTGCCTTCCTCCATCTTCTCTGCGCATCTGCGGTATACATCGGCACGGCTTTTTGCACTGGCTCGGTCTACCATGACACAAATCCTTTTATATATGGTTCCAAAAATAGGAATCTTTACCAGTTCTTTTTTTCCTACAAAACAAATCGGATGATCGGGAAACAGGATGCAGACAAGCATAATATCCATAATGGACGTATGGTTGGAGATAAAGACATAAGGGATGTTCCTATCTTTTTTCTGTTCCGAAAGGTTCGTCAGATCATATCTGAAGCCCATCCCGTAAAACATGCCGAAACACCAGAGTCTGACAAGTTTATAGCCGTATTTATAATGCTTTTTATTAAAGGATAAAATATAAACCGGGATTCCAATACCCACTGTCAGGAAAAATGCCAACAGCAGCAGCCAGAATCTCCAGAGATAATTTAAAATTTTTGTCACAGCTTAACCGTTAAAAATTACTTTCTTCTTTATCGAATAATTCAGAATGGAAACCAGCAATATTGCTGCAATTTTGCTGATCATTTCCGGGCTCAAGGTATAAAAAAATAAATTGATATTATCCTTAAAAATGAAACTGTAGAATATTTGGAAAAAACCTAAGCTGAGTAATGTTGAAAAGAAAGAAACCACCATAAAATAAGCAAACTCTTTTCTCTTCGAATGCTTTCCCCTTTCAAATACAAACCAGATACTCAGAAAGTAGTTGGTAATAATCCCGCAGCTGGTAGAAAAAATATTACTTAAAGGATAATGTATCCCATAGAAGTTGGTTTCCTTTACAAAGAAGTGCGGAAGATAGGTGCTGAAAATCTTAAAGCTGCCTATTTCTATAATGGCACTCAGTCCTCCTGCAATGATGAAGAACAAAACCTGTTTCTGGCGTAAGAGTATTTCTTTCATTTAATGAGTATAAAACTAAAAATCTTTGTCCATACCGGATAGCGTGCTGAAGTGATCTATATCTCAGCAGATAAACACCTTAGTGAATTCCTCTTCATAATAATGGTTTTAAAATACCAATAATTACATAGCTTCACAATATGGATATGCAAATTTATAACTATATGTTAAACACTGAAAAAAGTTGTTAAAATATTTTTTTTAATAAAAATTATTTCTAATTTTAATATTCAGAATGATGTAATTAAGACCTGATAATAAATTCATTTTCAACTCCTTGTGTTGATGGTTTTTTCTATCTTGTAGTGCACGATTAAGCGCATATACTCCAACATTTTATGACCCAATTATTAATAATATTTGTATGAAAAGTCAAAACAAATACAGAAAATTCCAGCTTCAACAGAAAAATATTGAGGCTCTTGAGAAAGAAAATTCCCGCTTCAAAAGAGTGTATTCTGAATATGAAAATATGTCAAATGAATTGTGGAATCTTGAAAACTCCAATGGAGAACCAGTGCCTGATGATTTTATCAATGCAATGGTATTACAGACTTCCTATCTGGAAGATGAAATAGAAGACTGGCTCTTACAATTCAACGAAAAAAAAACACAGATTAAACATTAATGATTTTAGACAGCTTCCAGGTTGTTTTTAAACGCTAATTGAAGATAAATTCCTAATTTAGCACCCTTAAATTAAAATCTAAAATATGGTTGCTATTGTAGATAGTGGTTCTACTAAATCGGATTGGGTAATACTTGATGACTTTAAGAAGGTTTTTCTGAAAACAGAAACAATCGGTTTCAATCCGAATTTTATCAACAGAGAACTTATCGCTCCTGAGATACAGAAAAATAGCAATCTGATATCGGTTAAAAATTCAATTACCAAAGTATTTTTTTATGGTTCCGGATGTGGTGTGAAAAAAAACTGCGAAACCATAGAGGAAGAACTTAAGAAAGTTTTTGGAAAAGCAGAGATTATTGTGAAGGAAGATCTGATGGCTGCAGCCTATGCGGCATACAGTGGAAAACCTGCTATCGTGTGCATTCTTGGCACAGGATCAAATTCCTGTTTTTTTGACGGTAAAGAGGTAAAGATAGAATTGCCTTCGCTGGGATTCCTGATTGGGGATGAAGGAAGTGGTAGTGCTATCGGAAAGCAGCTTGTGCGCAGATATTTCATGAAAAAACTGCCTGCAGATCTTCATGAAGAATTTGAAGCAGACTATCAGCTTACTGTAGAAGATGCATTGAAAAATATGTATCATACTCCAAGACCGAACGCCTATCTTGCGAATTTTACCAAATTTGTAATCGAAAGAAAAGATCATCCTTATTTTAAAGAAATGGTTTTTGAAGAAATGAAAAGCTTCTTCGAATATCAGGTTCTCCCTTATGAGGAAGCGCATGATGCCGAGATTAATTTCATCGGTTCAATTGCTTATTATTATGAAAATATACTACGTTCTGTAGCTACAGAACTTAATTTAAATGTGGGACATGTTGTGCAGAAACCAATAGAAAGCTTAGTAGATTACCACATTAAATATATACTTTAACAAAAAACCAAATTTTATGTCAAGTAACAACAATCGTGACGAAAAGAACTTTAGCCAGGCAGCGCTAGATTATCATAAAGCAGAACCCAAAGGAAAAATTGAAGTAATCCCATCAAAGCCCCACTCTTCTCAAAGAGATTTATCATTGGCTTACTCTCCGGGAGTAGCAGTTCCTTGTATGGAAATTCATGATAAGCCGGAAACTGTATATGATTATACGGGAAAAGGTAACCTGGTAGCAGTAATTTCTAACGGTACTGCCGTACTTGGACTGGGAGATATCGGTGCTGAAGCTTCAAAGCCGGTAATGGAGGGGAAAGGACTTTTATTCAAGATCTTTGCAGATATCAACGTTTTTGATATTGAGATTGATGAAAAAGATCCGGATAAATTTATTGAAATCGTAAAAGGTATTGCTCCTACTTTCGGAGGGATTAACCTGGAAGATATTAAAGCTCCAGAAGCTTTTTATATAGAACAAAGACTGAAAGAGGAATTAAATATTCCTTTGATGCACGATGACCAGCACGGAACTGCAATTATCTCTGCAGCTGCATTGATCAACTCTTTGCAGATTGCGAATAAAGATATTGATAAAGTGAAAATGGTGGTGAATGGTGCAGGAGCTGCAGCTATTGCATGTACCAAACTTTATATTTCATTAGGACTGAAAAAAGAAAACGTCCTGATGTGTGACAGTAAAGGGGTAATCAATCATAAGAGAGAGAACCTTACTCCGGAAAAATTAGATTTCATTGCTCAGACGGATATCGAAACATTAGAAGATGCTGTAAAAGGATCTGATGTTTTTGTGGGATTGTCTAAAGGAAACGTAATGACTCCTGAAATGTTGTTGAGCATGGGTGAAAATCCTATTGTATTCGCTTTAGCTAACCCTGATCCGGAAATTGCTTATGACCTTGCCCTTGACACTCGTAAAGATGTAATCATGGCAACAGGAAGAAGTGATTATCCTAACCAGGTAAACAATGTACTAGGATTCCCTTATATTTTCCGTGGAGCATTAGATGTACAGGCTACAGGAATTAATGAAGACATGAAACTGGCTGCTGTACATGCCATTGCCGATCTTGCAAAAGAACCGGTGCCGGAAGCTGTAATTTTAGCATACAACGTTCAGAACTTACAGTTCGGAAGAGAATATTTCATTCCAAAACCGTTTGATAACAGATTGATCACAAAAGTATCAAGTGCTGTAGCAAAAGCGGCTATTGAAAGTGGTGTTGCCAGAAAAACCATTACGGATTTTGAAGAATACGAGCACCAGCTTTTAGACAGAATGGGAAGGGATGAAAGACTGGTAAGAATGATGCAGAGCCGTGCAAAATCCAATCCGAAAAGAATCACCCTTGGAAATGCTGAAGAATACAATGTATTGAAAGCTGCCCAGATTCTTTATGAAGAAGGAATTGCTTATCCAAGTCTTTTAGGAGATAAAAAATACATCAAGGAGCAAATGGAGCGTTACGGAATTACCCTGGATGTTCCGATCATTGATCCAAGTGATGACGATCAGAAAGAAAACAGAAAAAAATACAGAGAAACCCTTTGGAAACTTCGTCAGAGAAAAGGAATGAACGAGTACAAAGCAAAGAGATATGTACGTCAGAGAGATTATTTCGGACCTTTGATGCTTAAACATGGAGATACTGACGGCCTTATCGTAGGATTCTCAAAGAACTATACATCAGTTTTACGTCCTGTTTTAGAAGTTATTGAAAAAGATAAAGGAGTAGACAAAGTAGCGGCCATGATGATGATCCTGTCTGAAAAGAAACCTATTTTCTTCGCAGATACCTCCATCAACCAAAATCCTACTTCTGAAGATCTTGTGAATATTGCTAAAATGGCAGAATTTACAGTGAAATCTTTTGCTATCGAACCAAGGATTGCTATGCTTGGATTTGAAAACTTTGCTGCCATCTCCGAAACTTCTAAAAAAGTAGCAAAAGCAGTAAGTATTCTTCACGAGAAATTCCCTAAAATGATTGTAGATGGTGAAATTCAACCGGATTTTGCCATGAATGCAGATCACCTGAGTGATTACCCATTCTCAAAATTAGGAACTACACCAGCGAACACCTTCATCTTCCCGAATCTGGAAAGTGCAAATCTTTCTTACAAAATTCTAAGAGGAATGAAAGTAGCTCAGGTTATCGGGCCTATCTTAATGGGATTAAAGCAGCCTGTTCACGTACTTCAGATGCGTTCAAGCGTAGATGAGATTGTAAACCTTGCTACAATTGCTGTTCTTGATGCTCAGAGAAGAGAAAAGAAATAATACAAACAATTGAAGGGGAACTGGAAATCAGTAATCCTTTCATTTGTTTAAAAAATGACACGTTAAACAGTGTACAGATAGTAAAAAGACTCCATATTTTGGAGTCTTTTGTTTTTATGTTAATTCCTTGAATTCTTATTTGAAATTTAAGTTAAAAATCATTCGCACGTCAAATGAAAACATTAATTAGTTTAAATTGCTATATTTGGGAGTTTTAAAAATTAATAATGATATTTTCTTTACAAGGCACTGTTCAAGAACTTACGCCTACCTACGCTGTCATTAATGTACAAGGAGTTGGTTACTACGTGGGAATCAGTTTGATGACCTCACAAACGCTGGTTTTGAATCAGCAGACCTTTTTATTTATCCAGCAGATCATCCGTGAAGATGCCCATCTTCTCTTTGGATTTAACACACGTTCAGAAAAAGAAATGTTCAATCTGTTAATAAGCGTTAATGGAGTAGGAGCTGTTTCAGCACTTATTCTATTGTCTACATTAAGCCTTGATGAGATTGCTTCTGCCATACTTTCCGGAAACAGCGCATTGATCCAAAAAGCCAAAGGAATCGGTGCTAAAACTGCTGAAAGAATTATCGTAGATCTTAAAGATAAAGTACAGAAATACAGTGATCCGAATGCGAACATTTCTGTAATGGCGGATAATAAAATTAAGGAAGAATCGTTATCTGCATTAGAAGTTTTAGGCATTCCTAAACGAACGAGCGAGAAGATTGCGGATAGAATTATAAAACAAAATCCAAGCATCTCGGTAGAAGAATTGGTTAAACAAATCTTAAAAAACATTTAACATTTGGTGGCGAATATTAAGCATCTTAACATATTTTTGTTCCTGTCGTTCCTGTGTATGTCTGTCAGTGCTTTTGCACAGGCACAGAAAGATACAGCGATCATAAGAAAACAATATGAAGTGGCCGACCCTACGAGGTACGAAGCCTATTACGACATAAAAACCGGGATGTACTATGTGTATCCCAAAATCGGAAATACCATTACAGGTCCTCCTACAGCCATGTCTCCGGAAGAATATAAAGAATATATGCTTGCCAGCCAGACAAAAGCTTATTACAAGGAGAAATCTGATAAATATAACCTTCTCTTCAGAAAAGACAGATCCGATGCGAGAAAGCAGGGGCTAATTCCTTCATTGTTAATTAATAACAGGCTTTTTGAAACGATTTTCGGAGGTAACAAAATTGAAATCATCCCTTCAGGGTATGCATCCCTTGATTTTGCAGGACTTTACCAGAAAATTGATAACCCGATGATCCTGCCGCAAAACAGGACCAGTTTTACCTTTGATATCGATCAGAGAATTCAGCTGGGATTATTGGGGAAAGTAGGGGAAAACCTTCAGTTAAAGGCCAATTATGATACCCAGAGTGGTTTTGCTTTTGAAAACAGAATGAATCTTGTTTGGCAGGCAAAAGGAAGCTGGAAAGATCTTCAAAGTAAAGGTCTTGGAAATGTAGATAAGCCCAACGAAGGAGGAGAAGATAAAATTATCAAAAGAGTTGAATTTGGTAACGTAAATATGCCGCTTTCAACCAGCCTTATCCGTGGTTCACAATCATTGTTCGGGGTGAAAACAGAGTTTCAGTTAGGAAAAACATTTGGAACGGTTGTCCTTTCCCAGCAACAGGGAGAGGCTCGTAATATTGTAGTACAGGGTGGTGGTGTGATGAACAACTTTAAAGTCAATGCGATTGACTATGAAGAAAACCAGCACTTCTTTTTAGGCCATTATTTCCTGAACAAGTATGATGATGCCTTACTTAATTATCCACAGATCAACTCCACAATCAATATTACCAGAATGGAAGTCTGGGTACTTGATCAGGGGAACAGTAATCTCGCTTATCAAAAAAGTATTATCGGGATCAGAGACCTTGGAGAAGGTCCTGGAGGAGTTACTCTGCCGGATAACTCGCTGAACGGATTATATGATGAGGTATCAGTTGTAGCCGGAACAAGAGAAGCAGGGAAAAATTACAATGCTCTTTTTCAAGGGCATGTCTTCCCGGGAACACCTACTCCCTATAATAACGGAGAAGAATTTCTTCTTGCTACAAAAGCAAGAAAACTGAATGCTAATGAATTTACCTACCAACCTCAGTTAGGATATATTTCATTAAATCAAAAGCTTAATGACCAGCAGCTTTTAGCCGTTTCCTACTCTTATACGGTTAACGGAAGTAATAAAGTATACAAAGTAGGAGAGTTCTCTGAAGAAAGCCCGGTGTTGATCACCAAAGTATTGAGAGTAAATAATAAAGTGAACACTCAATCTCCGATGTGGGACCTGATGATGAAGAATGTTTATTCTATGGATGCAGGACAGGTATCTCCCGATGGTTTTATTCTTAATGTTTATTACAGAGATCCAAAAACAGGAGGTAAAGTAAACTATCTTCCTGACACTCCTGTAAAAGATCAGAACTTATTGAAGTTATTCAACTGGGATCGTCTCAACATGAACGGTGATATCCAGAACAATAAAGACGGAAGTAAAGGAGACGGTATTTTCGACTTTGTCAATGGGATTACCATCAGACCGGAAACAGGAAGAGTGATTTTTACCAAAGTACAGCCTTTCGGTAAATTTCTGGAAGCAAAATTAGGTACAAGTGATCCTCAATATGTATTTCAGGATCTTTATACCAAACAAAAACAACAAGCGTCCGCCAGTAACCTTTCTCAGAGGTATACCATGGAAGGCCGTTATAAAGGTGTTCAGGGACAAGGTATTTCTCTGGGAGCAGTAAACGTTCCTCAGGGATCAGTAAAAGTAGCTGCAAATGGAGTACAGCTTACAGAAGGTGTAGACTATACGGTAGACTATATGCTTGGTACGGTTACGATCATTAATGAAAATGTAAAACAGTCCGGACAGGCAATCAATATTTCACTTGAAAACCAATTGACATTTAATACCCAAAGAAAAAGATTCTTAGGATTAAATTTAGAAAGAAGATTTAGTGAAAACTTTATCTTAGGAGGAACAGTGATCAATTACTCTGAGTCTCCACTAACCCAGAAAGTAAACTTCGGACAGGAGGCGGTAAACAATACCATGGCAGGGATCAACTTGATGTACAACAATCAGGCTCCTTACCTTACAAGATTGACCAACAAACTTCCAATGGTAAAAACGGAAGCTCCATCCAACTTAAACTTCAAGATGGAAGCGGCGTACTTATTACCTGGATTGAATAAAGGCACAAACAACCAGTCTTACATTGATGATTTTGAACAAACAACTTCTAAAATATCATTAAAAGAACCGGCAGCATGGAGCCTTGCTTCAAAACCGGAAAAAAATACACTGCCACCATTTAATACAGTGCCAGGAGATGACGATATAACAAGTGGATATGGAAGAGGATTATTAACATGGTATAATATCGACCCTAGATTCTGGGGCGTTGGAGGAAAAGCACCTGCAGGAGTTACTCCACAGTCTGTATCCAATCATGCTTCCAGAAGAGTACAATATTCGGAGATTTATAATAACAGAGATTTCGTAGCAGGAGAACAAACCTTTACGAATACTTTCGATATTTCATATTTCCCTAAAGAAAAAGGACCATACAACGTAAATCCATTAACGGAACAGGCACAAAGTAGATGGGCGGGGATCATGAGATCGATCAGTGTTCCCAACTTTGTTACTTCAAACATTGAATACGTTGAATTCTGGATGATGGATCCCTATGCAGACGGTAAAACACTGGGTACTGATCCAAAACTTTTACTTCACTTAGGAAACGTTTCTGAAGATGTATTGAAGGATGGGAAAATGCAGTATGAAAATGGATTGCCAACTCCAGGTACACCATCTTCTACAACGAATTCAAACTGGGGAATACAGCCAAAACAACCACCAATTTTATATGCCTTTTCTACAGAAGGAGAAGACAGAAAAGTGCAGGATGCAGGATATGACGGTCTTACTTCTGATCAGGAAGCGATGAGATTCGGAAATACTTTTGTAAACCCGGTAACCAATATTGCTGACCCTGCAGTGGATGACTTTGTATTCTATCTTTCTGATAAATTTACAGGAAGTCAGGCTGCTTCAGTCGTAGAGAGATACAAGTATTTCAGAAATCCTGAAGGAAACTCAGAAGCCAACTCTCTGAATGTGGCTTCACAAACTCCGGATGCTGAAGATATCAATAAAGACTACAACCTTGATCAGACTGAAAACTATAATCAGTATGTGATCAAACTTGATAAGCAAAGTTTAGCGCTGGGAGGAAACAATATTGTAGATGTAAAAACAGTAAAAGCAACATTCCAGAACGGACAGTCTTCAGATGTTAAATGGTACCTGTTTAGAATTCCTGTAGCAAATTATGATCCAGCTGAAGGTACACACGAAGATGAAGTATTAAATAACGTAAGATTTGCAAGGTTGATGCTTGCAGGATTTGATCAGACCTCTACTCTGAGATTCGGAACAATGGATCTTGTAAGATCAGACTGGAGAAAGTATACAGGTAAAATTGCAAGTTTAAATGTTACTAATCCAGAAGAAGGAACAGGAACTGTGACAGATCCTAATTTTGAAATAGGAAGTGTAAATATTGAAGAAAATGCATTAAACAAACCTCCATATGTATTGCCTCCGGGAATTGACAGACAGGTATTGAGTGGAAATGCAGGAGCGCAGAGACAGAATGAAGCTTCACTTTACATGAAAGTAAAAGAGCTTAAAACTGAGGCAAGAGGTGTGTTCAAAAATACAACGTTGGATATGAGAAGATACAAAAAGCTGAAGCTGTTTGTGCACGCTCATGATCCGGAAAATAGAGATTTAAATGTAGGGTCATATGATCCTAAGACAAAATTCTTTATTCGTTTTGGAAGTGACGCGACTGATAACTATTATGAATATGAATCTACAATGAAGCTTACTTCTACAACTGCTACAGCTCCTATGGAGATCTGGCCGATGGAAAATGAAGTTGATTTTGATGTTCAGAACTTTGTAGATGCTAAAATCAGAAGGGACAAATCGGGTGTTGCAATCACGAATAGAACAATGGATCTTGTCTATCAGGAACCGTATAAAAATATTTATATAAAAGGTAGACCAAGTTTAGGAAATATTACCACCATTATGATTGGGGTAAGAAATGCAGATCCAAGAACAAATTCTACTATCACAAGAGTTCTATGGGTAAACGAAATCCGTCTTTCTGAAATTGAAAATGATGGAGGATATGCAGGAAATGCCAGCTTAAACTTTAATATGGGAGACCTGGCAACAGTGAATGCCAATGCCTCTTATACCTCAGTTGGTTTCGGGAATATTGATTCAAAACCTGCTGAAAGAACCCAGTCTACTCAATCAGCATTCAGTATTAATACGGCGATTAATGTAGATAAATTCCTTCCTGAAAAAACCGGAGTGAAGATTCCTTTAAACTATTCTTACTCGCAGACTATTGAAGATCCAAAGTACAACCCTCTGGATACCGACGTAGAATTCAATAAAGCTCCGAACAAAGATCAATTGAAAAAGGTAGCGAGAACATATACTCAACAGAGAAGTATAGGTGTGGTTAATATGCATAAAGAAAGAGTAAATCCAAATAAAAAGTCTAAGTTTTATGATATTGAAAACGTTTCAGTAACGGCTGTTTATAACGATGATTATTTCAGAGACATCTATACCAAGAGAAATTACAGACAGTATCTGAGAGGATATATTGATTATAACTACACGTTTAAACCGTGGGTACTTAAGCCTTTCAACAAGATGATCAGTGATACGGCAAAGTCTACAAAATATCTGAGATGGGTGAAGGAATTCAATATTAACCCAATTCCTACAAGAATATCTTTCAGAACTGAAATCGACAGAAATTACAACGAGCTTGAGTTCAGAAATGTGGAAGCTATCCTGAATGGTGACATGAACAATAATTTTGATGCTATCAGAAACAGAAACTTCTTCTTTGGATGGCAGTATGGATTAGGATTCAATTTCACAAAATCATTAAAACTGGAAATCAACTCTGCAACCAGAACGCTGAATGATAATCTGGATGTGAATTCGATGGACAACAAGTCAATCTTCGGAAATGTATTCAGAGCAGGAAGACCGGTATTGTATAACCACAGAGCACAGTTAAACTATAAATTACCATTCCAGTATCTGCCTTATCTGGACTTTATTGATGCGGAAGTAGGATATGGATTTACCTATAACTGGGCGGCGAGATCTACTTCGTTGACTGGATTTGTGGATCCTAACAACAATAATAAAACAACAAGTTTAGGATCTATAGGCCAGAATACGAATGTTATTCAGGCAACAGCTTCTGCAGATCTTCCGAAGTTCTTTGGCCAGTTTAATTATTTCAAAAATATTAATGCCAAACTTCAGAAACGCAGACAGGAAATGGACTCTCTGAATAATGTGTATGCGAAACAGTGGGAGAAAAACAGATACAGGTATAAGAAATATAAATTTAAGAATAAGCTTACTCCACTTCAAAGTGCAGCATTCTTACTGACTTCTTTCAAACAGTTAAACGTAAGTTATAACGAAACGAATGGAACAGTACTTCCGGGACTAATATCAGCTCCAAACTGGTATGGATCTGGACAGACACTTGGAGGGCCAACTCTAGGATTCCTTTTAGGATCACAAGCTGACATCAGAAGAACAGTAATGGAAAACGGATGGGTGAGTGACTCTAATTATATGACGGATCCATATGTAAGAATGTCGACCAAAGAATTGAGAGCCGACTTACAGGTGATGCCGATGAATGATTTAAGAGTTGACCTTAATGTGTTGCATACTTTTAACAGTAACTTCTCACATACAGGATTTAACTATATCAATGGTGGGGTTTCTGATCCTGACTTTACATTTGCTAGTGAGATGACAACGTATTCCAATACGACGATGCTTCTTAGCACATCATTTAAAGATGGGCAGGCAGTTTACCAGGCGATCAGAGAAAATGCGAGAGCTCTTTCTCAACAACTGGGAGATCCGGGAGCAGTATTGGATAACAACGGATTTGCTAAGCATTACAGCATTGGAAATGCCTATGTATTGATTCCTGCCTTTAGAGCAGCGATGGAAGGAAAATCAGTGACGCCTATGGGCAATCCTAAAAAATCAGGATTCCCGTTACCAAACTGGAGAATTACCTATTCCGGATTGAAAAATATCCCGATGATCAGCGGGCAGTTCACGAAGTTTGATATCTTACATGCCTATACCGCCACCTATACGGCAACAGGTATTCAGAGTAACGTAGATTATCACGGTAACCCGAACGGATATTATCAGACAGTAGATAATGCAGGTAATGTGGTCAAAGATGGAGGTGATAAAATTAACCCGTATACATTCGCCCAGGTGGGATATGTAGAATCTTTCTCACCGCTTATTGGAGTAGATGTTACCATGAGAAACAATATGCAGTTCGGAATACAGTACAACAGAACCAGAATGATGGTACTGGGGTTAGTTAACCAGACGCTTACCGAAGATGCCAATACAGAATATGTAGTAAGACTTGGGTATATTATCAGAAACTTCAGATTAGGAACAGCCAATATCAGAGGAAGAGGAACAAGAGGAAAAGGAAGTGACCTTAACATCAGAGGAGATATTTCATTAAGAGACAGTAAAACATCCATTATGAATATTCTGTTAAATGATGCACAGGTTACAGGAGGACAGAGATTGATGAATATCAAACTTTCCGCAGACTATAACGTTTCCGAAAACCTGAACCTGAGAGTATTCTACGAACAGATGACCTCAAAGTATAAGATCTCTACAGCATTCCCACTGTCTACAGTGAGAGCAGGTATTTCTGCCACATTTACATTCGGAGATTCCGGAGGTGGATTCTAAGAATAATAAATTAATACAAAAAAAATATCCCTTTCAAAAAGGGATATTTTTTTTTAATAATAATTATTAATACGACATGTTTTGTCGTTGTAATGGGATATTTTTGTGGTATCAATTAATACCATGAATTCATTTAAATAAGAGTGTATTGTAATTCTCGATTTCATGAATTAATTGATTTGAAATTATTTAATTATACTAAAAAATTAATTTAAATTTATGAAAACAAAATTATTCTCGATGGCCTTATTGGTTTCATCATTTGCCTTTTCACAACAGGCTCAAACATTTTCTCAAGTTACTATCCAGAGTACCTCTCCTATTTTATATCTGAAGCGAAGTACCAATGAAACTGGATTTATCCGTGGGATTCAAACTCAATATTTTAATGGTGATAATGGATGGTTTTTTGGAGATGTGAATGGTAGCCAATGGATGGTTTCCAAAGGAGATTATAAAAATCCCAAACTTGTTATCAACGATGCTAATGGATTTGTAGGAATAGGAACAGACTCTCCTTTAGCTAAACTTGATGTATCAGGAAATATTATAACTGGAGCTGGTGATTCTGTAACTGGTGTCAACGCTTTTGCCATAAGATATGCAGATGGTTCATTGAATAACTGGGGGAGCTTGCGAAGCTCGTCGGCATCCTATATGAGTTTTGGAGTAAAAGCAAATAACTCAGATGTCGGATGGTTATCCAGTACCGGAACATTAAACATTGCAAAAACAGCTGTTACATTAGATAGCGAAGGATTTAAGTTCCTTACTTCAGCATCTCAGCAGATCGCATTAAATTCTCCTGTTACAATGAATGAAATAATGAAAATTTCTCCTACAGGAAATGCCTTACTGCAAGGTAAGTTGGAAGCTAAAGAACTCAAAGTAACACTAACTCCAACTGCTGATTTTGTATTTGAGGAAAGCTATAATCTTCCCAATCTTGAAGAGGTAGCAAAACATATTAAAGAAAAAAAGCATCTTCCTGAAATTGCTTCTGCCAAGGAAATGGAAAAAGAAGGGGTAAACATAGGAGAGTTTCAGATTAAACTTTTACAGAAGATCGAAGAATTGACATTATACGTAATTGAACAAAATAAGCAATTGAAAAAGCAGGCTGAAGAAATTGAAGAACTGAACCAAAAATTAAAAACAAAATAATGAAAAAAGGCATAATCGTATTTTTTATACTTTTTAATTCTTTGCTTTTTTCTCAGGAAAGCGAAGGTGGGAGACCACTTTTTTATGATTATATGACTTCAGGAATTAATGGACCTGTAATTAATATTGATGAATCTTATTTTACTCCTGGTGATCTATTAGGAAAACTAAAAATAATTAGTAAAACTCTGAATAATGAGCTTGAGCTTAAAAATTTGGAAGCTTATATAAAGGAATATCCAAAAATAAATAGTCTTAATTTTTACGGCAAAAAAATTGAAATAAAAAAAGATTTTAAATTAGAGTCTACAAAATTTAAATTAGAAGATAAATTCATTTGCTTATTGAAAATTAGATCAGAAAATGCATATTCACTTCAAGCTTTTTTTTCAAAATTTACTATGCCTGACGGAGCAAAGTTTTTTTTATATAATGCGGAAGGAATGATTCTTGGATCTTTTAATAGTAAAAACAGTATAATTTCAAAGGAGTCTGAAAATGTATTTGTGACGCAACCAATACAAGGAAACGAGATCTATCTTGAACTTGATTTAGAAAATGAAAGTGATCTTGCTAAAGTTGATATTCAAGTAAACACAATTATGCATGGTTTTTCAAATTTATATGCAAGTGATGGTCCGTTTTCAGGTTCTGATGCTACAACTTATACTTCTTGTAATAAAAATGTATCTTGTGTTGATGGAAGTCTTTTAGAGGGTAATAGTTATAATAGTACTATTAATAAAGGAAATATTAAATCAGTTGGACTTATTGTAAACACTAATACACTATACGGATTCACATGTTCTGGAACATTAATTAATAATACAAAGCAAGACGGAGCACCTTATTTCTTAACAGCGGAACACTGTGTTAAGGGAACGCCTCAGCAACCTGTTTTTTTGAATGAATCTGTTGTTATTTTTAATCATGAAACCAAATTGTGTAATGGTGATGGTAATACTATAGGTGGTAATATTTCTTCACCCTCCACTAATTCGGTAAGTGGAATGCAAATACTTACTTCTATAGGGATAACGAAATATCCGGATGGGACCTTCAGTGGCTTATCACAAGATTTCGCATTGGTGAAATTAAATACAACTCCTGAAGTTTTAAAAAAATATAAAGTATGTTATTCTGGATGGTCTACTGCACAGTTCCCCAATAATATTGGTTCTTCTTTTACAGCTCACCATCCCTCTGGAGTAGTAAAGAAAATATCAATAACAAATCAGAGTTATATTACTCCTACAAACTTCTCTGCAGTATATGGTTTTTCCAATATAGAAAGTCCTAATGTTTATTTTTCAAAAAGTTTTAGTACAAATTTAAGTCAGGGATATTTTTTGGCTACAGAATTTGCAAATGGCTTTCCTTACCATGGTTCCTCTGGTGCTTCTTTATTTACAAGAGATGGATTTATTTTAGGTACTTTATCTTCAGGACCTGAGCGGGAGATTTCTAATGAAACTCCAACTAAACCAATCAATGTATTGCAAGAAAAATTTAAAGCATGTGGTAGCACAATTACAAATAAAGCTAAGTATAATGTCTTGTTTTCAAGGTTTTGGAGAGATTATATATTTATGCAGCCATGGTTGAATCCTGATAGTCAAAATGTACAGTCTATTGGTAATTATTGCCCTGCTGGAATAGGAGCTTGGGGAAGCGTTAATATTGAAAACCCTCAAGAAGGTTGCAACCCTCCTCTATATGTCAAAGATCTTTATTATAGCCCAGATTATTTGGAAACGACAACCAAAGATCTAAATCAATATAGAGTAAGACCCTTTTCTACATATGGGAAAAAAATATATGTAAAAAATGATTTTATTCCTTCTGTTGGAGATACTGAAATTAATGAGCCTAAGATGAGTAATAAACTTTTATGCTTAGGAATTGATAGGACATGTCAAGGGTATTATTACTTAAATCATTCTTATAGGATAGGAAATAATTTCGTAAAAAAAATTAAAGCAAAAGACATAATCATGACTAATCAGTTTAGTATTGGTGGGATTTTTCCAGCGGTCGAGCCTAGTTTGATAAATGCTGATGAAGATAGAGTTGCTGTTTTATTAAGACAAAGAAAATATGTGAGTTCTGATAGATATAATAAATTTGAAGTAAATGTTTATAAATATAATGAATTAAATAATGAATACGATACTGAGTCTGTCATTGATGTATTACCTAATGCTTTAGAACTTCAACAAACTTTTCCTTATTATGAAGAGAATGATATGAAAACTTTTTTTGAAAAAAATACTATTCTCATTTTAGTTCCATATGCGTATTTGACAAGAATAGGATTAATAAAGATTTATAGAGAAAATGAAAATTCACCATGGGTTAAAAAGGTTTTTCCATTAATATATGAAGGAGGTTTTAACCAATTTTATAATCATGGAATAGCCTTTTATAAAAAAGATTTATTACTTATTCAAGCTGGTTCATTCGGAAGTTTAGCATTTAACATTAAGTCAGGAACAGCAGGCACTCCTGAACTTTTATTTGCAAAAAAAACGGCTGCTGATATGTTAGTTCCAGTAAATATGAATTATCAAGGGGATGATATTTACGAAATTTTCGGGCACAAAACTTCTAATCAAATTGATGTGTGGAGATTTAATCTTTCTACACAATCGTTGAATAAGTATACAACAATTCATTTAGATGGTAGCCGGGTTGGCTATAAAAATATTTACGTTAATCGTAATATGATGATTGTTGCAGAAAATAGAAATCGTAATAATCCAGATTTTCCATTAGATATAAGAAATAAAAGGACATTATACTATAAAGAAGGTAATCAATGGAATCATGGAGGAGTTTCTTATACGGCTATAGCTAAAACATATCCGTTATTTAATAATGAATTAATTACTTTAAATGATTCATTTTTTTTAGATGATATAGAATGGAAATATCTTAATGGAGGAGGAACAACAGGATATAGGACAAGACTTTTTCCTGCCTATAATCTTATAAACGCTGAACATTTGAAGAAAATATTTGGTGAACCTCTATCAGGAGCATATATGAACTTAGACAATATTGAGCGCGATGAATGGTTTGTTGGTCAGGAAGGGGTAACAAAAAAATATGATAATACATTACAACCAGGAAGGTTATTAAAAGTAATTACAGCTGATACTTATGATGGGGTAGGAACATCTATTATGAATGGATTAATAAAGATGGATTATCGAAATCCTAAAACTTATATTTTAAGCCATCTTACCGCTCCCTTAGTGGGAAATAAGAAAGTAAAACTTGAAGCTGAGCATTCTGTTGTAATAAAACCTGGATTTGAAATATCAGCGAATACCGGAGCAGAGCTTTATCTTAAAACAACAAGTTCCGAGCCTTATCCTGAATCATTAACATATGATGATATGCTACATCCTGTACTTTCAGATTATCATGATAAAGCTAGTAAGAAAATGGCAAATTCAACGCTTAAGCTTTCTAAAAAAGACTTGTCTATTTATGGAGAAATTGTGCTTAATAGTACCCTTTCAAATCAGGAAATTGTTATTGATAGGGTAGTGAAACTGTATCCTAACCCTACCAGAGACATACTTAATATTGACTTTAATGGTAAAAAATTCAAAACACTGGAAGTATATTCTATAGATGCTAAAAAGATAATAACCAAAGAAGTATCATCATTGAATACCACTGAAGTCAATTTATCTCAATATCCTGCAGGTATCTATATGGTAACACTTATAGACTCAACAGGTAAAAGCTATCCTAATAAGATCATTAAAAAATAATCTTTCTCGTTAAATCGCTGCACTAGCAGCGATTTTTTATTTTCATTCGAAATTTCTTCAAGTTACTTATTTATGCTTTGAACCTTTTAGAATTTTGAATACATTTGTACAAAATAAAAATTAAAAAATGAACACACCATCAGAATTAAAGTACACGAAAGATCACGAATGGATCAAGATCGAAGGTAACGTTGCTACAATTGGTATTACAGACTTCGCTCAGGGAGAACTTGGAGATATCGTTTACGTTGACGTAGATACTGTAGATGATGATCTTAATGGAGGAGATGTTTTCGGAAGTGTAGAAGCAGTAAAAACTGTTTCAGATCTATTCTTACCTATCGCTGGAAAGGTTATTGAGTTCAATTCAGAATTAGAAGCTCAGCCTGAACTGTTAAATACAGATCCTTATGGAGACGGATGGATCATCAAATTGGAAATTGCTGATGGGGCAGATCAGTCAGAGTTACTTTCTGCAGATGATTACAAAGCTATCATTGGATAAGATTTCAAAAATATTTAGTAAGATACTGCCCATTTATTGGGCATTTCTTACTTATATGCTTCTCAAACCCGGAGAAGAAAACCATGAATATTGGTTCATGTTCAGCGGTATAGACAAGGTATTGCATCTCAGTATATTTGCTGCCTTGGGGTTCTCTTTTATCGCCGCATTCCCCAAAATAAAATTCTCATACTTTTTTCAGATCATCCTTATCTATGGATTCCTTACAGAAATCCTGCAGGAAGAAATGGGATTAGGGAGGTCTATGGAAACATTAGATATCGTAGCGGATACTATTGGATGTCTACTAGGATACTTTAGCTATAAGTTACTAGTCAAACGTTTTCTCTGATTGTTCCTTTGGAAGAATTAATCGATTGGTATTCCCATCCTTAACGTAAACTTGACATTCTCACTCTCCAACCCTCTGACTCTGCAATTTTTCAGGAGCTATTTCCTGCTCTCCATTTCTACTCCTCGCGCCTTTGCTGTTGTCCCACGCTCAGCCCCGATGACTCTCCACTCCAAGCTGCGGGGTAACCATTTCTATCAGGGCTAGGGGAGAAGAGGGAAAGGAATTATGAATTATAAATTATAAATGATGAATGATGAATGATGAATGATGAATGATGAATGATGAATTCGGGGTTTGGGTTTTGAGTTACGTGTTTCGAGTTTTGTGTTCTGTATTTTGATATTTGATTTCCGGATTTTCAGGCTTTGTGT